>PHAZ01000076.1 GCA_002841825.1 Deltaproteobacteria bacterium HGW-Deltaproteobacteria-22
AAAAAAACCGAGCCTTCCGATGGCTAGACTGCTCAATTAGCCTGACCCCGGGACTGCTCAATTACGCTGACCCTTGACACACCTTCGTTCCATATTCCCTTGAAAGTTTTTCTGAATGTCGAAAAGATAAGCAATATCTCGTATCTCAGTATGAGCAGCTTTTTAATTGTTTAAATAGTATGCCTCCTCATACAATTCTTCAATTAGCTGATTAATTAATATAGCTTATATTTACATTAATTAACTTTCCATAAAGTGAATTATCTGAAGCATTGCAACTCCTCGAAATCAATTATATTTTTATTTCAACCAATCCATGACAGGCAGACGAAGCCGCATCGCATGGGCATCGGTGGACTGAGGGACTTTTCTTCGTGAACCGATTTGCGAAGGTTGTGGCGCCCGCGCCCGCGAAGAAAGGAAAAATCGTTGCAGGCGTTCGGAAAATATCAGTAAAACATTCCAGGGTTTTCGGGCAATGTCGAAAACGACAAGGGGAAATGTAGTCAACTCGACGTGATGGGTCGGCGAATGGACCGGTTGGCGCGGGATATTTTCGTGCGCGAGGGGCGTTTGGACGTATTCGGGGGCCTCGCGAAGTTCTGGGAAGCAACATAATAGTTCACATCTTGTGAATTACCTGCTTGACAAATCCCATGAACTGTTTTAAATAAAACCATGCAGGTGGTCGGCCAAAACGTCCTGGTGGATTACATGAAGCGGCACGCCGACGTGCGCGGTCCCCTGAGCGCCTGGCTGGCCGAGGCGAAGAGCGCCCGCTGGCAGACGCCCCAGGATTTGAAGGACCGCTATCGCTCCGTGGATTTTTTGGCCGACAACCGCGTGATCTTCAATATCGGCGGCAACCGGCACCGCCTGGTGGTCAAGGTCCGGTTTGCCAATGGCGTGGTGCTGGTGGAATGGGTCGGCACCCACGCCGAGTACGATAAAAAGAAGTGGTGAGGCGATAATCATGGACCAGGGACTCGTCAAAAAGATCAAGAACGATGACCAGCACCAGCAGGTGTTGGCGCGCATCGGGGAATTGATGTCCCTTCCGTTCTCTGCGGACGCGCCGGAGAACGACGAACTCGAGGTGCTCGCTCTGCTGGCTGCGGAATACGAGAAGGAGGCCTTCTTCATCGAGGCGCCCGGCCCGATCGAGGCGATCCGGTTCCGCATGGACCAGAGTGGGCTGTCGCAGCGGGATCTCGCGCCCCTGATCGGGAGCAAGAGCAAAACCTCGGAGGTGCTCTCAGGCAAGAGGCCACTTACGCTGGGCATGATCCGCAGCCTGCACCGACACCTCGGCATTCCCCTCGAGAGCCTCATCGAGGAATCCCAGGTACCGCTGGCCGATGCGCTTACGGATGTGGACTGGACACGGTTTCCGGTGCGGGAGATGGTTCAGCGGGGGTTCGTCACGTTTGCGGGTCCCCTGAACCGGGCCGCGGCCCACGCCGAAGAGCTCGTGCGCCCGTTCTTCTCCAACCCCGAGGGCGCGCAGGCCATGTTCTGCCGGGCGCGGCCGCGCGTCGGTTCGGCCGTGAACCAGGCGTCCCTGTCGGTCTGGCAGAACCAGGTGTTTCGCCTGGCCGCGGAGGAGTCCCTCGGGGTCTCCTTCGATCGGACGAACCTGGACGACACCTTTTTGGCGCACCTGGCGACGCTCTCGCAGTATCAGGGGGGACCCCGCCTGGCCCGGGAGCATCTGGCCCGCGTCGGGGTCCATCTTGTGGAGCTCGCCCCCCTGAAGAAGACCTTCCTCGACGGCGCGGCCATGCTGCGCGCCAACGGAAACCCCGTCATCGCGCTGACGTACCGGCACGCCCGGGTGGACAACTTCTGGTTCACGCTGTTCCACGAACTGGGGCACGTCGTCCTGCATCTGGGCGAGTCGCAGCCGGGGGGGGCGTTCCTCGACGATCTGGACGTGGGCGCCGGCGAGGACCGCGCCGAACGGGAGGCCGACGACTTCGCCGTGCGACATCTCTACCCCGCGGCGCTCTCCGAATGGGCCTCCCGGTTGAAGACATGGAACGACGTGGTCGTCTTCGCGGGCAGACACCTGAGGCATCCGGCGGTCATCGCAGGGCGCCTGCGTCATCTGCAGGGCAACTACAAACTGTTCGGGCGCATCATGGCTCAACAGTTGGCCGAACACGTCACCGCAACCCGTGGGGAGTGACCGCGCCGGGCTACGCTGGGGCCGTGGTCGTATGCGGAACGCTTCGGGCTGGCGCTTTGGACGCTGAAATGTGTTGCGCGGGGCTTCGGGGGGCGGCTCCGGCGGCCAATGCGCGCTCCCGAAGGCTGTCATGACTGGTCCCGGACCCGGGAACCGCCGCCGCAGGTCTCCGGGGGTCGGCACCGGCGGTAAAAACGCGCCCCCGAAGATCTGCGGCCACGACTCCGGCGTCCGAAACGGTGGTCCGAAGTCGCGGCCGCCTCACGAAGGTGGCTGTTTTGAAGTGTACTTACATACAGCCTTGACTATTTGTAAGTGCGGTTTCATCTGGCCATGGGAGCCCGGCGACGACGCCGTCCCCTTCCGTCCCCCTCCGCGTGTTCCGTGGTAAAAACGCTTCTCTCCCCGTTTCTTCCTTCTTCTTCCGCGGTGGAGCCTGCCCCGGTGGTCACCATCGGCAGCTGGTCCTGCGGATCGCCTACTCCAGGTTCTGCAGTTTCTGCAGGGCGCTGACCTCGCCGACGACCACCAGGGAGTCGCTGTCCTTGACCACGAAGTCCGGCCCCGGGATGACCACCGTGCGGCCGGGGATGATCTCCTTGATCGCGATGACGTACACGTTGAACTTCCGGCGCAGGTCCAGCTCCAGCAGGGTCTTGCCGCAGAAACCGTCGGGCGGGGCGATCTCCATCACGCTGGTGTCGTCGGAGAGCTCGACGAAGTCCAGCAGGTTGGGGTTGTTGATCTGGCGGGAAAGGCGGTGGGCCGACTCCTTTTCGGGGTAGATCACGTTCGTGGCGCCCACCGCGTGCAGGATCTTGCCGTGATCCTCGTTGAGCGCCTTGGCGTGGATCGACGGGATCCCCAGCTTCTTCAGGTGCAGCACGGCCAGCACGCTGGCCTCGAAGCTCCCGCCGATGCACACCACGGCCTCGTCGAACTCTGAGTTCAGCACGGCCGAAAGGTTGGAGAAGTCGCGCGCGTCCATGCGCAGGGCCATCTCCACATAATCGGCGATTTCATTGATGATTGACTGATCCGAATCGATGACCAGCACCTCGCAGGTGGGCGCCAGCGCGAGGGCGAGCGAGGAGCCGAACTGACCCAGACCGATGATGGCGACGCGTTTTTTCTTGGGTTTCATCCGATCATGACCCTGCCTTCCGGATACTGAATGTTGGACTTCGTGGGTTTCACCGTGCTCATGGCGATCGTGATGGGCCCCAGACGGCCGACGAACATGGTCAGGATGATCCAGAGCTTTCCGGCAAAGGAGAGTTGGGGCGTGATCCCGGCCGACAGGCCCACCGTGCCGAAGGCGCTGACCTGCTCGAACAGCAGGACGTCCAGGGGGGCGCGCTCGGTCCAACTGAGCACGAGCACGCCCAGGAGATTCCAGCACAGGGCGAGCCCGATGAGCATGGTCACCTTGCGCCCGATCTCCTCAGGGATGTAGCGGCCCTCGATGTGGGCCCGGAAGCTGCCCCGGAAGGTCGCCCGAAAGCGCGAAAACCAGACCGCCAGGGTGGTCGTCTTGATGCCGCCGGCGCAGGACCCGGGGGACCCGCCGATGAACATCAGGATCACGAGCACGAACAGGGAGGCCAGGGGCATCGCTCCGATGGGCACCGAGTTGAAGCCGGCGGTGCGCGCCGAGACGCTCTGGAAGAGGGCGTCGGTCACCCGGTCGACCGGGTCCCCGGAGCCGGTGCCGGAGAAGGCCATCAGGATGGCCCCGGCCACGATCAGTCCCAAGCTCATCTTCAGCGCCACCCGGGCGTGCAGGGAGAACCGGTGCCGTCCCAGTCCGGGATCATGGGGATGCCGCCATTTGCGCAGCGCCTGTGAAAGCTCGCCGAGGACGACGAAGCCGATGCCCCCGGTGAAGATCAGGACCATGATCGCCGACATGAACACGGGGTTGCCGCGCAGGCCCTCGAGGCTGTCGGAGTAGATCGAGAATCCGGCATTGCAGAACGCCGATACGGAGTGAAACAGCGCGCTGTAGGCAGAGTGGGTGATCGACCTCGACGGCAGCAGCGCGAGAAACAAAAGCGCCGCGCCCGCGAGCTCGATGATCGCGACCACCTGCAGGATCCGGAGGAAACTGTCGGCGAACTGCTCGGACACGTTCTTCTGGAAGAGCGAGTCCTCGACGGCCGACTGGGACTGCAGGTCCATGCGGTGCCCCAGCGCACGGATGGCCAGGGCCAGGAACGTGAGGATTCCGAGCCCGCCGAACTGGATCAGGCCCAGAATGACCCACTGCCCGGTGAGGGAATAGTCCAGGCCCGTGTCCACGGTGACCAGCCCGGTCACGCAGACGGCCGAAGTGGCGGTGAAGAAGGCGTCCAGCAGGGAGATCGAGCCCCGGGCATGGGAGACGGGCAGGCTCAGGAGCACCGTCCCGAGCAGGATCAGGCCGACGAACCATTGAACCACCAGCTGGCTGGTCGTCGGACGACGGAAAAAGGAGTGTACTTGGAGCCGGGCCTGGTCGACGTGGCGCATCATGGACGGGATTTCTACCATTTGCGCGGGGATTGCACAAGCGGCCCAAACCGGCTAGTTTCGCCGCCATGAGCCGCGATCCCCATCCCGACGCCCTCCTTGCGCTGCCGGTCTTCCACGAACTTGCGCGGATCCGCGCCCTGCTGGAGACCGAACCCGTCATCGGCCTCGAGGCCGAGGCCGGCGCCGGCAAGAGCACCCTGGTGCCGTGGGACCTGCTGTCGGCCCCCGGGCTCGAGACCTCGCGCATCATCCTGGTGCAGCCGCGCGCCCTGGCCGTGTTCTCGCTGGCCGAGCGCATCGCCGACCTCCTCGGCGAGACACCCGGCGACACCGTGGGCTACCGCACCCGCGAAGCCACAAAGGTCGGTCCCAAGACCCGCCTCGAGATCATGACCTGGGGCGTGTTCCTGCGCATCGTGCAGGACGCCCCCGAGCTCGACGGCGTGGGTGCGGTCATCCTCGACGAGTTCCACGAGCGGCACTGGCAGGGCGATCTGTGCTGGGCGTTTCTGCGGGAGATCCGCGCGCTGCTGCGCCCGGACCTGCGGGTGCTGTTCTTCAGCACGGATCTGCCCGCCCAGCTGCACGAGTTTCCGGTGCTGCGCATCTCCGGTCGACAGTTCCCGGTGGAGATGGTTCATGCACCCGTGGCCGTGGGACAGCCCGCGGACCGGGCCGTGGCCGCTGTCGTGCGAAATGTGATAACCGGCATGAACGACCCGGCCTCCCTCGCCCGGGGCGGCGGCTGCGTGCTGGCGTTTCTGCCCGGCAAGGCCGAGATCGAGCGCTGCCTGCGCGAGCTGGCGCCCCTGGCCCAGCAGGGCGTGGAGCTTTTCGGTCTGCACCGCGGCGCAGACCACCGGATCCGCGAGGTGGTCTTTGCGCCCGTGCCGGCCGGACGCCGCCGGGTCGTCGTGGCCACCAACATCGCCGAAACCAGCCTGACGCTTCCGGATGTCAAGGCCGTGGTGGACAGCGGGCTGGAGCGGCGCTTCGAGTTCTCGCCGCGCACGGGCCTGAGCCACATGACCACGGTGCGCATCTCGCAGTTGTCTGCCACCCAGCGCGCCGGACGCGCCGGACGCCTGGGACCTGGCTCGGTGGTGCGCCTGTGGCCCGCCGCCGAAAAGCTCGACGACTTCCCGGAGCCCGAGATCCTGCACGCCGATCCCCTTTCCCTGGAGCTGGAGCTGGCCCTCTGGGGCGACACAAACGATCTGAAGTTCATCACGCCGCCACGGCCCGCCTCTCGCGCAGTGGCATCATCGTTGCTGCGCGACCTGGGCTTCCTCGACAAGACCGTCCGGACCGACGGGGCCGGGAGTCCCGGACGAATCACCGACCGTGGGAGGAAGGCCTCCCGGATGGGAGTGCATCCTCGCCTGGCCGCGATGATCCTGGGTGCCCCCAAACGCGCGATGCCCACCGCATGCCTCCTGGCCGCCCTGCTCGAGGAGGACCTGTGGCAGGCCCGCGACCCCGAGCGGGTCTCGCTCTGGGTGCCCATGCTCCTGCGCGCCTCCCTCCCCGAGCGACTGCAGAAGGCCGTGTCCCGCGTCACCTCCGCCGCCGGCATCCACTGGCGCGCCGGGGACGTGGAGCCCGCCCTGTGCGGTCGCCTGCTGGCGGCAGCCTACCCCGATCGCGTGGGTCGCGTGGACCCCGCCAATCCCAAACGCCTGGTCCTGGTGTCCGGACGTGCGGGCCTGCTGCCGGATCCGCAGGAGCCGGGTTCCCTCGCCGTCGCGGTGTTCGCCGATGGCGGAGAGACCAACGCCAAGGTGTCCCTGTATGAGCCCTGCACCCTCGACGACGTGCTGGCCACGGGCACGCTGGCGCCCGAAAAGCGCACCACCGTGGACTTCAAGGGATGGAGCGTCACCGGCCGCACACGCACCCTGCTGGGCCAGATCCAGCTCGACGAGAAGATCGCCGCCCCCGATCGCCCCACCCTGCAGGCGGCCGTGGCCGCGCGCCTGTCCGCCAACGGCTTCGGCGACCTGCTCACGGGGCCGAAGACCACCGCCGCCCTGACCCGCCTGCGGCTGGCGTCGGCGTTTTCCCAGGCGACGTCTACATCACCAACGGAGTGGCCCGTCTGCGACGACACAGCCCTGCTCGCCTCGGTCGCCGACTGGTTGCTGCCCCACGTGCGCTTTGTCCAGGGACCCGTCCTCGATGACGCCCTGATGGCCCACGCCCTGATCGCCGCGCTGCCGGCCCACCTGGCCGTCCGCCTCAAGGAGCTCACCCCCGACCACCTGACGCTGCCGTCCAAGCGCCGCGTCCGGGTGGACTACGAGTCCGGCCCCGTCCCGGTGATCGCCGCCCGCCTGCAGGACTTCTTCGGCTGCAGGAAGACTCCCCAGATCTGTGGCAAGCCCGTGCTGCTGCACCTGCTCAGCCCGGCCAACCGCCCGGTCCAGGTCACCTCGGACCTGGCCGGCTTCTGGAAGAACTCCTACCCGATGGTCCGCAAGGAGCTGGCCGGTCGCTATCCCAAGCACAACTGGCCCCTGGATCCTTGAGTCCCCGACCATTGCACCGGCATGATTCCATCAGTCAACCGGTGGCCATTTATCCCGATCGGAGGGGGTGTGCCAAAACGGCACAGTGTTGGGAACGCGCCACAGGGGGCCTTTCCGCCGGGGACAATTTTTCCTCATCACGTGAAAGGATTTCAGACTTGGCACGTGGTTTGCATTAAAGCCTGTCAGGGAGATCCTACCAGCCTCCGCGAGGTGACCGAGGTTTTCCCGACAGGCTCCAACAAGCAACCGAGGAGGATTTGCATGATGTCCAACTATCTGATCCTGACCACACTCTTCTCCTGGATGACCACGACCATGCCTTGCCAGGAACCGCCCGTACCGACGCCCGCTCCGTGCGTGACCATCGTGGTCACCTGCGGTGCAGGGTCCGTCTCCGGAGCCCCCGGCGCCTGCGACACAAATCGCGATCCGGTCCGGGCCCCGGCCGTACCGCCATCGGTCGTCACCCTCCCCGGCACGCCCCCTGAAATCCTTCTCTCGCGAAAGAGGGAGACGCCCGTCGCGCCGCCCCTGGACGCCGGCGCCACCGAGCTCGCGCTCTTCACCACGGCCCGGACCCTCCCGAGGGGCGCCAGCCTCGTGGAGACCTCTTTCCTCGCCGTCCCCGAGGGACTCCCCGAGGCTTGGGTGGACCTCGTCGGCGTGAAGATCGGCCTCACGGATCGTGCCCAGCTCGGGTTCCGCACGTCCCTGCGGCTGATGTCGTCGATTCAGGACGATCCCCTCGGACTTTTCGCCGCCGGGATCATCGGGCTGAACTTCAAGTATCAACTCTGGCGCAAAGGCGAGCACAGCCTGGCCTTCAACTACGTGTTCCCCTACACCGAGCTGGTCTGGTCGCGGCACACCCGCGACGGGTCCTACACCCTCGCCGCCGGAACCAGCCTAATCACGTTGGCGGAGAGCCTCGCTGGCGAACACCATCGCGACGCCTTCCTGCGCGCCGGTGTCGTCAGACGACTGTCGCGGACGGTCCGTCTGGTGGCCGAGACCGGGGCCTTCCATTACTTCACCGATCCCGAATCCGCGGTGTTCGGCTCGGCCGGCCTGCGGTTCATCGGGGACCACGCCTACCTGGACGCCTTCGCCGGGCTGGCCGGCGAACCCGGCGACGACGGCGGCGTCTTTCTCGGCATGGCCCTCGGCTGGCAGCACTGAAGGCACCCTCCGCCCAACGCCACATCCACAATCATCATCCCACGCAAAGCGTCGAACACGGGCGAAGTGCGCGCGCCCCGGTCGGTCAGTCTCCGGCCTTGTTGGATAGCTCGAGATCCTGGATGATTTCCTGGTTGTAGGCAGTGATGATGTCGTTGCGGGTGATGATGGCGATGATCTTCTCATCGTCATCCTCCTCGGCGACGAGCAGCTCGGTGTAGCGCTCGGTGACCATCAGCTGAATGGCAAAGAAAAGGGATTCATTGCGGCTCACAGTAAACGAGGGCTCGGCGATGTCGGCAGCCAGCACCACCGAATCGATGTTCATCTCCGTGACCATGGTGCGCAGGAGCCGGCCGTCGACCACGCCGAGCAGCCGGCCGTCCTTCGAGATCACCGGGAAGGTCTGCGTCTCTGCCTGGCTGAACTTCTCGATCAACTCCTTGAAGGGCATGTCCTCGCGGACGAACATGACCGGGCTGGGGTTTCCATCGTCGAGGACGTCGCCCACGGTCATCTTCTTGAGCACCGAGCTCATCATGTTGCCCATGTGGATCGGCGCGTCGAAGCGGGAAGCCAGCTGGTTCTTGTAGATGGTGTGCTTGCGGGACAGCATGTAGGCGATGATGCACACCCACATCGACGGCACCAGAAGATGGTAGTTACCCGTCATCTCGCTGACCATGATGATCGTGGAGATGGGCGTGTTGGCCGCCGCAGCGAAGAAGCCGGCCATGCCGACCATGGCGAAGGCGCCGGGCTGGATGCCCATGTTGGGGAACACCTGCTGGGCCATGATACCGGTGGCGCCGCCGAAGGCGCCGCCGATGACCACCGCCGGACCGAAGACGCCGCCGCTGCCGCCCGAGCCGATGCTGAACGCGGTCGAGAAGATCTTGCCCACGGCGACGATCACCAGGATGCCGACCGCGGTCCAGGCCGTGAAGACCTCGCCCGGGATCCAGAGGCGCACCTCGCCGTTGAAGGCGGACTGCACGATGCCGTAGCCCGTGGCCAGGACCTCGGGCAGGAAGAAGCCCATCACACCCACGATGAGACCGCCGATGGCGGGCTTGAAGTGATTGGGGATCTTCATGCGCTGGAAGAAGCCCTGAACGGCATAGAAGGTCTTGACGTAGAAGATGGAGCCTGCCGCCACGACGACGGCCAGGATCAGGTACGGGAAGAGCTGGGCCGGATTTTTGAAGACGAAGTTCGGGGTCGCGAAGAGATGGCCGAAGCCATGGTGCACCGAGAACACGCTGTAGGCGACGATGGACGCGATGACGGCAGGGATGATGACCTCGTATTCGAGATCCATGTCCCGATAGAGCACCTCGGCCGCGAACAGGGCGCCGGCCAGGGGGGCATGGAAGATCGCCCCGATGCCGGCGGCCATGCCGGCGGCCGTGAGGATCCGCCGCTCCCACGGGGGAAGATGAAGCCAGCCACCGAGGATGGAGCCGAAGCCGGCGCCGATCTGGGCGATGGGGCCTTCGCGGCCGCCGCTGCCGCCCGTGCCGATGGTGATCGCGGAACTGATGGCCTTGATGAACGGCACGCGGGCCCGGACCTTCCCGGACTTGTGGTGGAAGGAGTCGATGGCGGCGTCGGTGCCGTGGCCCTCGGCCTCGGGCGCGAAGTGGAAGACGATGATGCCGCTGATCAGGCCGCCCAGGCCCGGAATCACCAGCAGCAGCCAGCGGTGGAACTCGGCCCCGGTGGAATGGAAGATGGGGGCCTCGCCGCCGGGACCCGTGGGCGTATAGCCGGCCAGGGTTCCCAGGAAAAAGTACTTGCTCAAATCAAGCAGATAATAGAAGGCGATGGCCCCCAGGCCGGCGACCACACCCACGAGGCCCGACAGGATCAGGAGCCTGCCCACATCCTTGACCGCGTCGGTCGGCAAAAACTGGCTGTATCGATGGAACTGATTAAACTTGAATCTCTTCATCCCAGCCTTCCGTCGGCACCCAATTGGTTCAAACCATGCCGATCCGTTTGCCGGGAAATCTACATCGGCAAGCAGCAAATGCAAGCCTTTTCACGCCCGGGGCCGGGGTCTTCTCCTTTGTAAAACCGCGAGGCCCCGGGCCACGGCAGTCGCCGCCGTCCGCAGGCCCCCTCCGTCTTTTCCGTGGTCTCTTCTCTTCTGTTGCGGACGTCCGCTACAGGCTGGGGTCGGTCACGCGGCCGGCGAACAGGATCACGCCGGTCTCGTTGTCGCGGATGAAGAACAGGAAGGGGTTGTCGAGCTTGAACTCGACAATCTCGCCGAAGCCGGACATGATCACGGCCGTGGCGGCCCCCGCCTCGCAGCCGGCCTCGTCGATGCCGATGAAGGCCTCGTGAATCACGTCGGAGATGTACAACTCCAGCGGATTGTGCATGCCGGTGAAGTCGGCGGTGCCCATCTGGAACGACTCGGTCATGCCCAGGGCCTCGAGGGTGGACTTCAGCGACAGGTTGTAGCGGAAGTCGAACTTCGGCATCTCCAGGAACAGGTAGGGCTCCAGGGCCAGGTTCTGCACGATGCCGTCGAGCAGGGCCCCGTCGAAGGCGGCCTCGAAGGTCGAGAAGGTGCCGGCGTCGGGCATGACCACGATCATGGAGGTCTCGTCCCCCACGAACGGCATCTCGGCGGCGCGGTAACCGGCCCCCTCGTAGTAAGGGATGCCCGAGGCGTCCATGGTCATGAAGTCCACGGTCACGTCGCTGCCGGCGAGGTTGTGGAAGGTCTGTGCCGAGGTGGCGTCGGGCGCGAACTCGTAGAGCCACTTGGCCTTGAAAAACAGCGTGTTGACCAGCACCAGGCGGGTCATGGCATCCAGGGTACCCTGCTGGAGCAGCTCGGTGATCTTGTCGTTGGTCTTGGCCGCCACCCAGGCGTTGATGATCACGCGGGCGGCCTCGGGGTCGGCGGCGAAGTCGAGCAGGTACAGGCCGGCGCCGTAGTTGACCGCCAGCGTGTCCAGAAACGCCGTCTCGAAACCGTAGTTCTCCTGGCCCCACAGGGAATTGGCCGAAGTCAGTTGGAAGGCCAGCGGATCGCCGCCGGCGCCCAGGCCGTTGATGCGGCTCTCGAGGCTGTTGAAGCCCGCGTGCACCAGGGGCTGATCCATGGGGAAGTTCAGCACCCCGGCGATCTCGGTCTCGGTGTCGTTGCGCGCGCCGGCCCAGGTCATGGCCAGGGCCACGTCAATGGACCAGGGAGAGTAAATTATGTTACCTCCGTCACGGGCCGCCAGCTCGGCGTAGAGATCGAAGTGGAACTGCAGCATGCCGTCGACCAGGGAGGCCAGCTCGCCGGCCTCGATGTCGGGGGCCTCTTCGCGCGGCAGGTCGGACTTGAGCAGCGTGTAGTTTTCGTTGTTTACATTGTTGACGTTGTTGACGTTGTTGACGTTGTTGACGTTGTTCGTGTTGTTGTTGCTGGAGCTTCCGACGTCGCAGCCGGCCAATAAAACGAGGGTCGATAGGGTCAGGATGAATAGGTTTTTCATGATGTCCTCCTTGTGCGAACCAGTGTACCCCCGATTTTGTCCTGCGCAATGGAATTTCCGTTTCAGCTTGACAATCCCGAAAACCCCACTTATGTTTCGCCTGTCTTTGCCGAGGGCAACTCCAGGTAGGAACCGTTTTCGAACCTGCGTTGTGATCTTGGCCAATCCTAGTACCTTGAAAGTACCATCAGTCGAAGTTATCCACAGAACTGGGTATTCACTCTACAATCACTTCCACCACTTGATGTCCAACACCAACCATTTCACAATCTGAGGAGAATCATGAATTTAAGTGAGATCAAAAGCCTGCCGATGAAGGACCTCGTCCGCCTTGCCGTTTCCTACGACGTCGCCGAAGCCGTCAACCTGCGCAAACAGGACCTGATTTTTAAAATCCTGGAGGTCGGCGCCTCCAAGGGCGAGACCATCCAGGGCAGCGGTGTCCTCGAAATCCTGGCCGACGGCTACGGTTTCCTGCGCTCCCCCGACTACAACTACCTGCCCGGCCCCGATGACATCTATGTTTCTCCCAGCCAGATCAAGCGCTTCAACCTCCGCACCGGCGACACGATCACCGGCGAGGTTCGTCCGCCCAAGGCCTCCGAGCGCTACTTCGCGCTGCTGAAGGTCGACGAGATCAACATGGAGAACCCCCAGGCCCAGCAGGACAAGATCCTGTTCGACAACCTGACCCCGCTGTATCCCCAGGAGAAACTGAACCTGGAGTCCGATCAGAAGAACATGTCCACGCGCATCGTCGACCTGCTCACGCCGATCGGAAAGGGCCAGCGCTGCCTGATCGTCTCCCCGCCCCGCGCGGGCAAGACCATGCTGCTCAAGGACATCGCCAATGCGATCTCCACGAACCACCCCGAGACTGTCCTGATGGTGCTGCTCATCGACGAGCGCCCTGAGGAAGTCACCGACATGGAGCGCTCCGTCAAGGGCGAGGTCATCTCCTCCACCTTCGACGAACCCGCCGCCCGTCACGTCCAGGTCGCCGAGATGGTCATCGAAAAGGCCAAGCGCCTCGTCGAGCACCGCAAGGACGTCGTGATCCTGCTCGACTCGATCACCCGTCTGGCCCGCGCCTACAACACCGTGGTCCCGCCGTCTGGCAAGATCCTCTCCGGTGGTGTGGACTCCAACGCCCTGCACAAGCCCAAGCGCTTCTTCGGCGCCGCCCGCAACGTCGAAGAGGGTGGCTCGCTGACGATCATCGCCACGGCGCTGGTCGACACCGGCTCCCGCATGGACGAGGTCATCTTCGAGGAGTTCAAGGGCACCGGCAACAGCGAGATCCACCTGGACCGCAAGCTCATGGAGAAGCGCATCTTCCCGTGCCTGGACATCAACAAGTCCGGAACGCGCAAGGAAGAGCTGCTCCTGCCGGCCCACGTGCTCAACCGCGTGTGGATCCTGCGCCAGCTGCTGCACCCGCTCAACGTCATCGACGCCATGGAGTTCATGCTCGACAAGCTGGGCAAGACCGATTCGAACCAGGATTTCGTCGACTCGATGTCCGCGTAACCGGAAGGTTGGTCGAATGAAACCTCGCGATATCGCACAGAAAATCGGGTCCGCCAAGATCGAGAACATGGTGGACGAACTGAACTCCGGACAGTTCAAGCGCATCCTCATCGCCGGCGACGTCTCCACCCGGATTCCGTCGTCGGTGCTGTCGCTCAAGGCCCGCTCGCGCCTCTGGAAGGATCGTCTGCTCGACGGCCTCTCCACCGGCAACGACAACGTCGCCTCCGCGCTGATCTACGAATGGCTGCTGGGACGCCGCCGGGCGATGCTGGAGAAGTACCTCGACCTGCTCGAGGTCAAGCACCGCCGCGGTGAGACCGACGAGACGTTCCTGAAGACCATCCCCGAGGAGACCCTGCGCGCCAAGGCGCACGAACTGGCCAAGGACTACCCTGCCCAGGACGTGGCGATCTACGTCCACTTCCTCGACCATCACCAGCACGCGGAAGCATTCATGCTGGAGCCTGCCTTCATCGAAATGCTCGCCCCGCAGGCAGGCTAGGACCACCACATCATGCAGCCTCAAGCCGGGCGAGCCGAGAAACGCCGGGCCGGAACCTGCGCCTGGCATCCCCAGGAACGCGCGGTGCTCGACTGCGCCCGTTGCGGCGCTGCGATGTGCCCGGATTGCGTGCAGACCATCCGCGGGCGTGACCTGTGCGTCGACTGCGCCCATGCCTGGCGCCGCTCCCGGCTGATGGCAGCGGGCGTGTCCCTGATGCTGTTCGTCGCCCTCGGGCTCGTCGGCGTGATCGTTCTGATGTCCACCTTCCGCACGGAGAAGCACCAGGACCAGCTCGCGATCACCGAGCGGCAGGTCGCGGCCGACCCGGAGAACGACGTGCTGCGCATGCAGTACGTCAGCCTGCTGTCCACGGCCGAGCGCTGGGAAGAGGCCATCTCCGAGCTGGGGCGCGTGATCCAGCGAAATCCCAAGAATCAACTGCTATACGAGCGCATGGTGCGGCTGTGCATGAGGGCCCGCCGCTTCGAGGAAGGCGCACCAAACCAGGTTGGCATTCAAGGCATGGGGGCCTCGCTGACGCTGCTCAACGAGATCGGAATCGACGTTGTCGCCGAGCGCGTTCGCGCCAACTGCCATGTCCTTGAGGAGGGAATGCAGGACATGGGCTGGACGCTGATTTCACCACGAGACGAGCAACACGCCAGCGGCATCGTCGTCTTCGAGCACCCGGAGAAGAGTCCCGAGGCCATCGTCCAGGCACTGTCGCGGGAGAGCATTCTCTGCTCCACTCGACGCGGCTTTTTGCGCATGGCGCCGCACTTCTATCAGTCGACGGACGAGATGCGGCGGGTTGTCGGCGAAGTGGCGAAGCTTTGACTCGGGCGGACTACTCGTCGAGGTCCACATTCCAGTAGGCCACATCCACGAACTTCTGCCATAAGGGACGTTCGGCGCCATTCAGGGACTCCCGAATGATGGTCAGCCAGTGGGGGCGCTTGGGCGGACGAATCAGGGTCATCGGCGCATACTCCAGCAACTTGTTGCCTTTCTTGGCATTGCATCGTTGACACGCCAGAACGACGTTTTCCCACTCGGACCGCCCTCCTCGGGACTTTGGCAGAACGTGATCGATGGTCAATTCCTCGCGCGGCGGCTTTCGGCCGCAGTACTGGCAGGTGAAGTGATCGCGGATGTAGATGTTTC
>PHAZ01000077.1 GCA_002841825.1 Deltaproteobacteria bacterium HGW-Deltaproteobacteria-22
CTGATGCTGATCACGGGCTTTCATTTCTGACGGCGCCCGACGGCGTCTGAAGGAGTCGGCATGCTTGGAAAATGTACCCTTTTTGCGTTGCTCCTGAGCTGGGCTGGACCGGCCGCGGCTGCTGAGACTGACAATTACATCCTCGAGTTGGGCGCCGGAGGGAACATCGGCGTGGTGAAACAGAACGTGAGATTAAACAAATTGTACGGAGAAAATGTCTCCTTCCGCTTCCTGGCAGGGAAATCCAAGCACTTCATAGGGGCCGGGCTGGAGTTCGGGACGCTGCGGCATAACCTCGAGGACCCCGCACCAGACCCGCCGATTTCAGCGAAAATGATCACCTTCTGCACGGTCGCCTACCGGTACCAGCGAGAACTGATCTTCATCGACGTGATGTGGTTCGTGTTGCTCTCCGAGCCGGACAACCTGGGCGCGGGAGCGCTGACCCGCGTGGGCGTCCGTTGGCACTTCGGTCCGATGTACGCCGGCGCCGGGCTGGGCGGCGGCTGGGGCACCGAAGCCGGGTTTCTGAATCTCCAATTTTTTACCGGCATGACGTTCTGATTTCCGAAGGGTTCCCCGGCAACGGCGCAGGGAATAGGCGGACGGCTTTTGTCCGAGGGAAACAGGCTTGTGTGGGTATACCGGTCGCAACTGTCGTCATTTAAATTTCAACTGTGGCAATTCCAGGCGCATCTGTCGAAAATCCGGTGACCTGTGTGACATCGGAAGTCGCCTCCGTGCGACACAAAGCGGCCTGTGTCGAACCGGAAGGCAGAAAACGCACGAAAAACAGAGGCCTGCGCACGAACAAAAACGAACTCTGCAGGGAAAAATGCGGCCTGTGCCCCATTTCCATCAGGTTCTGCGGCAACGAACAGACGCCTCTGCACGCGAAACAGACGCCTCCGCACGCGAAACAGACGCCTCCGCACGCGAAACAGACGCCTCCGCGCACCAGGAACCCGCCTGCGCATCCGGCTCCGGTGCCTCCCCACAACCCACCACCCCTCACCCGGTGATTTTCTGGGGCCAATCACCCGGAAATCGGGTAACAATATCCGACTGGAGGTTCCGCCATGCGATTATCCCTGTCGTTCACCCTGCTTTGCCTGATCCTCGTGAGCTCGGCCGGTTCCGTCTGGGGCCGCGAGCACCTCGGCCCGCGCCGGGACATGAAGCAGGCGCCCCTTTCCCGCCTGCATCAAAGCCTGTGGTCGGATCAACTGGAGTTGAAGATCCTCGACAAGACGCCGGTGACGCTGCAGGGAAACCGCCTCGTCGACGCCACGGGCAGGGTCGTCTTCGACCCGGCCACGCTGCCGTCCTCGGTGCAGCCCGCGACCCTGTCGCCCACGTTCGCGACGCCGGTGGCCACCCTCCGGGCCCGCCGTTTGGCGCTCATGAAAAAATGCAACTGTGATCTGGGTGACAAGGCCAACTACTTCCGGCTGACGCTGGGCGGGGATCAGCCCGCGCGCGCCGGGGTGCTCGCGAAGTTGTCGGCCCTGACCTCCGTCGAGGTGGCGTACCCGGTGTCCCTGCCGGTGGTGCCGCCCGCCGACATCCCGCCGACCACCCCCGACTACAGCTCCTATCAGGGCTACTTCAACGACGCCCCCAACGGCATCGGGCTGTCCGCCGCGCGGGCCCTGGCCGGCGGGTTCGCAGAGGGCGTGACCAGCGTCGACGTCGAATACGGCTGGGACGTGGGCCACGAGGACCTGGAGCTCTGCATCGACGCGCTGGTGCCCGACGCCGGCACCCTCTACGACGATCCGGACTACGTCGCCCACGGCACCTCGGTGCTGGGCATCCTGTTCGCCCAGGACAACGGCTACGGCGTCACCGGCTCCCTGCTGGGCGCCACCTGCAAATTCGCCCCCTCGTACACCACCCAGAACGGCTACAACGTCGCCCGCGGCATCGACCTGGCGCACACCAACATCACCGCCCTGCCGGGCGTGATCCTGCTCGAAGCCCAGGAGGGCGGCCCCAACTTCGATCCGCAGACCTACGGCGGCATGGTGCCCGTCGAGTACATCCCGGCCACCTATGACGCCATCCGCGAGGCCGTGGCCGACGGCATCGTCGTGGTCGAGGCCGGCGCCAACGGCTGGGAGGATCTCGACGCCGAGGTCTACGGCGATACCTTCAACCGCGAGGTCTCCGACTCCGGGGCGATCCTGGTCGGCGCCGGCACCCCGCCGGGCAATCCGCCGGCCCGCACCCGCGAGTGGTACAGCAACTGGGGCTCGCGCCTGGACGTGCAGGCCTGGGGCTCGCTGGTCTACACCAGCGGCTACGGCGACCTGTTCGGCCCCAACGGCGACGTGAACCAGTACTACACGGCCCAGTTCGGCGGCACCTCGTCGGCCTCGCCCATCGTCACCTCGGCGGTGGGCCTGCTGCTGGGCGTGTTCCGCGCGGGCAACGGCCAGTCGTGCTCGACCCCCGGCGAGTGTAGCGGCGACGAGACCTGTGACACCGCCAACTTCACCCCCGGCTGGTGCGTCAAGCTCCTGCCGCCCGAGCCCCTCACGGTGCGCCGCGTGCTCACCGACACCGGCACCCCCCAGACCGGGGACACCGCCGAGCACATCGGCCCGCTGCCGAACCTGGCCCTGGCCATCGAGGCCATCGCGGCGACCTGCGGCAACGACGTGGTCGAGACCGGCGAGGCCTGCGACGACGGCAACACCACCGGCGGCGACGGCTGCTCGGCCGACTGCCGCTCCGACGAGAGCTGCGGCAACGGCATCACCGACCTGGCCGAGATCTGCGACGACGGCAACACCGCCTCCGGTGACGGCTGCTCGGCCGACTGCCTGTCCGACGAGACCTGCGGCAACAACTACGTCGATGCGGGCGAGGCCTGCGACGACGGCAACACCGTCGACGCCGACGGCTGCTCGGCCACCTGCCTGTCCGACGAGACCTGCGGCAACGGCATCCTCGATCCGCAGGAGCACTGCGAAGACGGCAACACCGCCAACGGCGACGGCTGCAGCGCCGACTGCCGCTCCGACGAGACCTGCGGCAACGGCTACAAGGACGTGGGCGAGGAGTGCGAGGACGGCAACCTCATCGACGGCGACGGCTGCTCGGCCACCTGCCGCGACGAGAACAAGAAGGACGACGGCTGCGGCTGCACCGCCGGCTCCCGTTCCCCCTCCACCGGCGCCCTGGGCCTGTCCCTGCTGCTGGCCGCCCTGTTCCTGTTCCGCCGCCGCCGCGCGTGATCTAGTGACAAACCCCGGGGAAATATGCTAAAGAAATCGCGGCGAGACGCCGGAGGTGATCGATTCATGCGCAATTACCGTGATATTCCGCTGTGGAAGGACGTTACCGAGGACGAATGGAACGACTGGCGCTGGCAGCTGGCCCACGCGGTCCGCGACGTGGACACCCTGAACCGGGTGCTGCCGCTGTCCCACGACGAGGAGCGCGAGGTCCGCGCCACCCTGCAGACGTTCGACATGGCGATCACCCCGTATTACCTGACGCTGATCGATCCTTCGGACCGCAATGACCCGGTCCGCAAGCAGGCGGTGCCGACGATCCTGGAGACGCAGGTGCACATGGGCGACCTGCTCGACCCCCTCGACGAGGACGTGGACTCGCCGGTGCACGGACTCACCCATCGCTACCCCGACCGCGTGCTGCTGCTGGTGACGCAGCGCTGCTCGATGTACTGCCGGCACTGCACGCGCCGGCGCAAGGTCGGCGAGGTTGACCACCACCTCGACCACGAGGCGCTGGACAAGCAGCTGGCCTACATCCGCGCCACCCCCGAGGTGCGCGACGTGCTGGTCTCCGGCGGCGATCCGTTCACGCTGCCCACCGAGGAGCTCGAGTACATCCTCAAGGCCGTGCGGGAGATCGAGCACGTCGAGATGATCCGCATCGGCACGCGCATGCCCGTGGTGCTGCCCCAGCGCATCACCGACGAACTCTGCGCGATGCTGCGCAAGTACCACCCCGTGTACATCAACACGCACTTCAACCACCCCAACGAGATCACCCCCGAGTCGAAGAAGGCCTGCGAGATGCTCGCGGACGTGGGCATCCCGCTGGGCAACCAGACCGTGCTGCTGCGCAACGTCAACGACTGTCCCCACGTGATCAAGAAGCTCATGCACGGGCTGCTGAAGATCCGCGTCCGTCCCTACTACCTGTACCAGTGCGACCTCTCCCGCGGCATCTCCCACTTCCGCACGAGCATCTCCAAGGGCATCGAGATCCTCGAGAGCCTGCGCGGCCACACCACCGGCATGGCCGTGCCCATGTTCGTGGTGGACGCCCCCGGCGGCGGCGGCAAGATCCCCATCGGACCGCAGTACCTGATCTCGCGCAACGATCATCTGTCGATCCTGCGCAACTACGAGGGCGTGATCACCGTGTACCACGAGAACCAGACGCCGGGTTCGGTGTGCGGCCACGATGAAGCCTGCGCGGATCCGCGCTACCAGGTGAAGAAGGGCGTGGCCCGCATCTTCACGCACCCCGAGGAGATCATCGAACCGTCGCAGAAGCCCCGGAAACTGACGTGAGATGAAGCTCATCGCCTGGACCCTCACCTGTTCGTGGTTCGTCCTGGGGACCGTCCTCGGCGGCGCCGGCGCCGGCTGCGGTGGCGGCGGCGGCGGCAACTCCGATGACGGAGGCGGCTGGGAGGACCTGGCCTCGCGGCTGCGTTCCCTGATCCCCGATCCGGGACTCCCCGGCGTCGGAGCGCCCAGGCCAGGCCAGGTTACGGACTTGTCTGCCACACCCGAGGACCGTGATCTGGACTACACCTTCCCCGACACGCTCTGCGGCAACCTCGTGCAGCGGCTCCTGGAGTGCGAGACCGAGCGCATCCGCAACCAGCCCAACCTTCGGGACAACGAGAAACTGAGCGTGATCTCCAACAAGCGACGCACGTTCGCCAAAAAGCGCGGACAGTACCTGTCGCATTGCCAGAAGAAGGTCTCCGGGCTTCCCGAAGCCGGCGTCCGATCCTGTCTGCCGCTGCCGTGCGTCGAAATGGATCGGTGTCTGCAAAAAATCTCTGGTCAAACGAGTCCAAAGTGACTACTAACAGATTGACTACCGGGAGGAAACGCCATGCCCAAAGACGACATCAACCGACAGGATCTCAAAATTCTCCAGGAAAAGCCCTCGGATGAAGCACAGATCATGGTCAAGGAAGATGTTTACATCATCGTCACCCAGGCGTTCTGTCCCAACGGTCACAACCTGGTCGGACATGGCACGCACTCCTTCGACGGCTATCCCGGCATCTGCCTGTTGGTGCAGGATCAGGACCAGCAGGGCATGGTCGAGCTCTCCCCGTTCCACGGTGATCACCAGAAATTCGGCCCCGCCTTCGCCGACGGACACAAGGTGAAGGTCCTCTGCCCCGTGTGCAAGGCCGAGTTCGAGGTCATCGGGAAGTGCACCTGCGACGAAGGCGAGCTGCGATCGATCTATCTGTCTCCGAAGCGCCAGACCGCCCACCAGATGGCCGTCTGCGACGTGTGGGGCTGCTACCACTCCCGCGTCATCGACAACAACGAGATTTTCTCCGAGTTCGTCGATAGTTCATGGCAGGATTAACCTTTTCATGGCAAGATGAACCTTAAGGAGACGATCATGAAAACTACGATTCAATTCCTTGCCTTCTGTCTCGTCCTTACGACGGCCTCCATGACCTGGGCCCAGGGCGCCCCCCCGTGGATGCCGCCTCCCCCCGCGCCGGTCATCCTGTCGGAGATCGCGTCCCCGATCACCGAGGTGCGCGCCGACGACGAGTCCGAGATCAAACTCCGCAAGTTCGGCCTCGGTGTCGAGGTCCGGCAGAACATCGTTCCCGAGTTCTTCCTGAACCTGTT
This sequence comes from Deltaproteobacteria bacterium HGW-Deltaproteobacteria-22, assembly GCA_002841825.1. GTDB lineage: Bacteria > Myxococcota_A > Polyangia > HGW-17 > HGW-17 > HGW-17. The sequence continues at coordinate 5,877 of PHAZ01000077.1, forward strand.
CATGCGCGCCGCCCACGAGGTCGCCACCCCGGCCTACTCTGCGAAGTTCATCTACCGCACCAAGACCACCGACGTCATCATCAAGGGATCCTACTGGGACATCAAGGCGCCCAACGGCAACTGGATGGGCATCGGTCATGACTGGGAGGACATGGAGTACACCGAGTTCCAGAACTTCAAGTTCGTCTGGGGCCAGATCAACGTGGTGTGGAACCAGCCGCTGATCACCGGCCTGTACTTCATCTACGGCGGCGGCATCGGCGCCGGTGCGGTGATGGGCGACATCTGGACGACGCCCGCCTACAACTGCACCGCCGACAACTGGCGCGACGCCACGACCAATCCCATCAGCGGGTGCTGGCACTCCCCTCTGGATCCCGAACGCGAGAAGGAAGACATCCCGCGGGTCATGGCGGCCCTCGAGGCCACCTTCGGCCTGCGCTACGACCTGTTCTCGAACGTGAGCTTCAAGCTCGAGACCGGCCTGTTCCTGCCCGGCTTCTGGCAGGTGTCCGGCTCGGTCGAGATCCTGTTCTAACTGATCCCCCTGCCTTCCTGCAAAAAAGAAATGCCGATCAGGGTTCCTGCACTCTTCAAGTATTGATGCTTTCCCTGCGGCTCCGTATGTGGTATACGCGAGCGATGAATGAGGCAATCATTTCCCTTACCAAGGTGAATAAATACTATGGACACGGGGGTGGACGACAGCAGGTCCTCCACGATCTGACACTCACGATCAACCACGGGGACTTCATCTCCATCGTGGGCACCTCCGGCTCCGGCAAGACGACCCTGCTGAACATCGTCGGCGGGCTGGATCGCCGCTACGACGGGACCTGCGTGGTCGATGGGCAGCAGGTGGAGAAGCTCGACGACAAACGGCTGGCCCGCCTGCGCAACGAGACCCTCGGGTTCGTGTTCCAGTCCTTCAACCTCATGGAGCACCTGACCTGCTGGGAGAACGTCGCGCTTTCGGCCTTCTTCCAGGGCTCCAACATCCCGCAGTCCCAGATTTACTCCCGGGCCGTCGAGGTGCTCGAGCGGTTCGGGCTGCATGACAAGATCCACAGTCAACCTGCCAATCTCTCGGGCGGTCAGAAGCAGCGCGTCGCCATCGCCCGTGCCCTGTACAACAAGCCCAAGATCCTGCTGTGCGACGAGCCCACGGGCAACCTCGACAGCAAGACCGGTGACGATGTCATCGAATTGTTCAAGTCCCTCAACCGCGAGGACGGCATCACGCTGCTGGTGATCACCCACGAAGAGCGCGTGTCCAAGGCCACCGACCGCAGCATCCATCTCGAGGACGGTCGCATTGTTTCCGAAAACGCGGAAGCTCCGCCGGTGAAGTAAATGAACCTAATCAATGTCATCAAACTCGTCCGCAAGAACATCAGCCGCAATTCCAAGCAACTGCTCGTTGCGTCCATCGGCATCGTCATCGGACTATGGGCGTTCTCCCTGTTCCTGTCCTTCGGGCTGGGCATCACCAACGTCGTCGAGGGCGAGATCTTCCCGTGGGACAAGATCGAGGTCATCCCGCCGGCGACCAACCTCGAGGCCAGCCGCTCCCGCACGCCGGTGGCCAACTCCTCGGCCTGCGACGAGAACGACTTCTACATCGACGGCAAGCCCAACGGCACGGTGAACCACGATCTGGCGCTGAAGTTCCATAAAAAGCGCTACCTCGACAACGAGGTCGTCGAGATGATCCGCCGCCGTCCCGAGGTCCGCACCGCCTATCCCAAGATGAAGTTCACGTTCCCGGCCGTCGCCGAAGGCGGACAGGACGCCCTTCACCTGGCCAATCCGCTCCGGACCGAAATCTTCGCCGACGGCATTGAGCCCGGCACCCTCATCCAGTGCAACGAGAAGGAGACCGCCGAGGACATGGAGCGCCCGCGCGAAGTCCGTCAGTGCGACGTCTACTTCCCGTTCCAATTCAAGGACTACGCCCTCGACAGCGATCTGGACGAGCCCATCTGCAGCACCTCCGACGATTGTGGCCCGGGCGTCTACTGCGAGGAGGATGATCCCGCCAGGATATGGGTGTTCCCCCTGAACAAGCAGGACGTGGGCAACTTGCGCAACCGGTACTACAAGTACTGCTACCACGCCATCCCTGTGCTGGTCTCCACGTACCTGCTGGAACTGTGGAACGGCTCGGTCGCCCCCGCCCACGGGTATCCGAAGATCAGCAAATCCACGCTGGGGACCTTCCTGGGCCTCACCTTCGACACCTATCTCGGGCTCTCGATGTTCACCTCGAAGGCCCAGACGGTGCCTTCGATCACCCGGAAGTTCCAGTTGGTGGGCATCTCCCGCAAGGCCATTCCCCTGGGTGTGACCGCTCCGCTGTCCGTGGCCGCGCGTTACAACGACTACTTCGCCACCCGTGACGAGGCCGGCGACGTGCTCGACAAGGAGCGCCCCAAGGCCGAGACGTACTCCTCGATCGTGGTGCGCGTGAAGTCGAAGAAGCAGATCACGAGCTTCCTGGCGTTCGTCAAGAAGCTGGGCTTCACCCAGGAGGACACCAACGCCGAGACGGTGGGCCTGGTCATCCTGTTCATCACCGGCATCCTCGTGTTCATCAGTTTCGTCATCGTCATCATCGCGGCGATCAACATCGCCAACACGTATTTCATGATCATCTCCGAACGACGGAGGGAAATCGGCATCATGCGCGCCATCGGCGCGAACAGGGGGGACATCCGATCCATCTTCCTTGCCGAAGCCGCCCTCCTGGGCTTCCTGGATGGCGGGCTGGGACTGGGACTGGGCTGGCTCACCGCGACCTTCGTGGACTGGGTCATCTGGCACGTGGTCCCGGAGTTCCCGTTCAAGCCCGAGACCGCCTTCCACTTCCCCCTGTGGCTCGTGATCTCGACCGTGGTCTTCGGCGTCGCCTTCTGCGTCTTCGGGGCGCTCTTCCCTGCCTACAAGGCGGCCAAGATCGAACCGTCCGAAGCGTTGCTCCCCCAATAGTCTTCCACGAGGTTTTCCCATGCGCATCGTGTCCGGGCTCGTTCTGCTCACGTTTTTGATTTCCTGCACGACCACCGTCTCCCGGACACCGCGATCGACCACCGCGCAGCAGAAGCTGCCCGACGCGCCTCCGACGCCCGCGGAGCTGCCGCTGGAGTCTGACCTTGATTTTCGCATGATGCTTTCGGCTGCGCATTTCCACGGGAAAACATGGCCGGAATCCGGGCACCGCCGCCTGGAATCGTGGATCCGCAAGGAGATCGGTGCCAGGCTGGCACGAAACCAGGAGAACGAAGCCTTCACCCTTTGGCTTCCGTATGCGCAGTGGTTGCAGACCGGCCATGCCACCCCCACACCGGAGTTCATGCAACTGACCTCGAAGTTGATGGACGCGTACCAGAAGATGGGGTCGGCCACGCGCACCCTGCAGATCATCCATTTCCTCGACCAGTACGCCCCCGACACGATCCCCAACCGCTCCCGGATCCTCTGGGGCATCCTGGAGCTCGAGCGCGTGCGCATCGAGCAATGCCGGTTCGAGAGCGAGGAGCATCCGGAGCGTTGCATCGCCCAGAGCGAGCTCGAGGGAGACCTGTACAAGGGCGTGCCCCCTCAGCAGGCCCCGGGCTGGCTGCCGCTGCTGCAGGAGATCAGTTTCTCCCTGTGGCAGGTCCCTGGAGGTACGACTTTCCTGCAGGTGCCCACCTGGCTCGCCGGGGCCTCCGAGGGTCTCCGCCTCCACGGCGCCGATCGCTGGTTCGCGATGTGCCTGTTCACGCCTGACTGCTTCGCCAAGCCCGGCCCGGACGTACGCGCGGCCATGGCCAAGCTCAACCCGTTTTTATACGACGCCTGGATGAACCTGCTGTCCACCAAGCCTGATCCCTCCCTGCTTGAGGCCCTCTCCCTTTATGTGCAGACCCAGCTGGGTTCGGGCTTCTCGGGCCGCGTGTGCGAACTCACCGCGAAGTCTTTCCCCGGCCACCCGCAGACAGCCCTGTGCAACCAGCGGCAGTTCGGCCGCCTCGAGTACAGCCTGCTGCAGCGACGTGTGCTCGTGGAGCAGATCGCCCGCACCCCGTACGTGCGCGAGCTCTGGGATGAACTGTTCCAGGTCACCGTCTCGCGCTTCTACCACCTCGTCGAGCGCGAGCACCTGACCCTGGCCCGCCAGGAGTACTCCTACCTGCAGCATCTCGTGAAACTGATGGACATCCGCTGGCCCTCCGACGCGCACCAGAGCGCGCTGACCGTGCAGAGCGTGGCCATCGTGGATCTGTACATGCTGCGTGGCGAGATCGACCTGGCCCGGTCCACCTGCGAATCGACCTTTGCCCGTACCCAGGATCCACGCATCCTGCTCTCCTGGTTCCGGCTCGAATTCTGGACCGGACAGTACGCCAAGGCCGTCGAACTGATGGAGAAGCTGCGGGCCCTGTCCAAGGAATCCGTGTCCACGCAGTATTACTTCATGAAGATGGCCCGCTACCATGCGGTGGCCCTGGACCGCCTCGGGGAAGGCGAGAAGGCCGGCCAGCTGCGCGCCGAAGCCGCGCACTTCTTCCGGAAGTTGTTCGAATTCATCAACGATCCCGAGCTGCGCACCGAGGTGGTCGTGGACATCGGCAAGCTCTACTTCGACTCGGCCAACGCCGAGAACGGACTCCAGCTCTTCCAGGCCGCGCTGACGCGCTCCCCCACCTGCGACGTCATCGGAGCGATCCTTCAGACGCTGATCATCTACGAGCAGGTCGATGCCGCCTTCGATGTGTACCACACACTGATGGATCACGACACGTGCCGCTCCAACCGCAGGCTCTACAGTTCCATCTGGATGCGCTTCTTCGGCCTGCGGTTCGCAGTCACCGACGAGCGCATGGAGCGCGTGAACCAGTACCTCGACGCCTATTCAGGCGATTCGTGGTCCAATGATCTGGCGGCCTTCGCCCGCGACCGTCTCTCCTCTGCCAAGTTGATCTCCAAAGCCGGCAACTCCGGGCAGAAGTCCGAGGCCCTGTACTACAGCGGCATCGCCGCCTGGTCCCACGGGGACACCAAGACCGCCTTCGAGTTGTTCAGGCAGGTCCTCGACCTGCGCATCGTCAACTACACCGAGCATGAATTCTCGTTCTGGCACATCGAGCGGCAACTGCGCCGTCCCCCCGAGCCGGAAAAGGAATTCGAGTTCCCTCGATAGTCCTTTGATTGCAACCGGGAAAAGATGGGGTACAACTAGGGTGACCTGTCCACCTGCACCAGGAGCGACCCCATGAAAAACATCTTCATTATCATCACCATGTTCATCCCATTGATTCTGTCCGCCTGTCAGAACGACTGCGGGAGCGACTGCAGCGAAAACAGCCAGACCACGTTCACGGTCCTCAAGAGCGACGCTCCGCGCGACACGACGCCCGACGCCTCTGCGGCCACCATCGACGCCTACGTGGCGGCCAACACCGACTTCGCGACGAACCTCTACCAGGAGATGATCAACACCGCCGACGGGAACGTGTTTTTCTCCCCGCACAGCATCAATGTCGCCCTGATGATGACCTACGCCGGCGCCCGCGGTGACACGGCCGCGCAAATGGCCGACCTGCTGCGCTTCGATCCCGCCGACGGGACCATCCACGACACGCTCAACGCCCTGGACCTGCACCTGTCGGGCCTGGGCAGCGGCGACCCCGACGAGTTCAGGCTCTCCGTGGTCAACGCGACCTGGGGACAGGATGGCTTTTCCTTTGAAGACGCCTTTCTCGACATCCTGGCGACCTCCTACGGCGCGGGCCTGAACATTTTGGACTTCCTCACCGATCCCGAGGCGGCCAGGGGCGTCATCAACGACTGGGTCGAGGACCAGACCGAGGGCCGCATCGAGGACCTGCTGCCCGAGGGCTCGGTGACCTCCGACACACGCCTGGTGCTCACCAACGCCATTTATTTCAAGGCCGACTGGGAATACCAGTTCTCCGACCAGATGACCCACGACGCGGACTTCACCCGGCTCGACGGCACGGTCGTGACCACGGACATGATGAGCCAGGACGAGATCGAAGTGCCGTACTTCGCCAACGCCGAGTTCCAGATGGTGGAGCTGCCGTACAAGGGGCTGGACACCTCCATGGTCATCCTGCTCCCGGCCGACGGCCAGTTTGACGCCGTCGAGTCCGAGATCGCCGCGGCCTTCCTCAACGGCATTGTGGATCAGATGACCCTCCAGAGCGTGATGGTCCAACTGCCGAAGTTCTCGTTCACCTTCGACGTGAGCCTGAAAGCCCCCCTGATGGCCATCGGCCTGACCGATGCCTTTGACCCCGCGCTGGCCGACCTCACGGGCATGAACCCTGCGGCCGATCTCTATATCCAGGACGTCGTGCACAAGGCCTTCGTGGCCGTGGACGAGGACGGCACCGAAGCCGCCGCCGCCACCGGCGTCATCGTGGGCGACACCTCCGTGCCCATGAACATCGTCACCGCCAACCGGCCCTTCTTCTTCTTCATCCGGGACCGCGTGCACGGCACGATCCTGTTCTTCGGACGCGTGCTCGACCCCACCGTTTAATCATTCATAAACATTCAGTCATTTCGCCACCAACACCGTCAGGGACAGCCCAGGCCACTGAATGAGGGTCGGACGGTGGGGTTCCCCTGTGCGAAGCCGGGGTCGGACGGGTCGGATTTTCCGTTTTTTTTTCCGTCTTGACAGCCGGCGCGGGAGTTTGTATGGAGATGAGCACTCGACACGAAGTCGGCCGGCGCGCCAAGTGAGGAAACTCATGGGTGCGCCAACACTCCAGGACGGACCTGACGACCCTCTCAACCCCGGCCCATGACAGGCTGGAGAAAGGTAATCATCTTCCATGTCCAATATCCGTCACTCGTATTATTCCCGTCGGGAAAAGGTCCAGGCCGCGCTGGAGATGATCCGGCGCATGAAGGAGAAGTGGGCCGACGACCCGGTCATGCTGCACCTGATCGGGGAACTGGAGCCGCTGGTCCTGCGCCTGGCCGAATCCTACCAAGGCGTCGACACCCGGCCGGCCACCCTGGAGGTCCAGGAGGCCGACGAGGCGCGGGATCGGGCCGGTCGCGCCTTCTTCTTCCACCTCAAGGGGATCGCGTACTCGGCCGGTCCGGACGAGGTCCTGGAGGCCGCCGGACGCCTGCTGCACCTGCTGGCCGCCGACGGACTCGGCTGGCTCCACGACAGTTACACCCTCCAGTCCCAGAAGACCCGCGAGCTTTTGGACGGCCTCGGCGAACTGGAGGCCGACGTGGAGAAGTGCCGGGCCCGCGCGTTCGTGGATCAGATCGCCATCACCCAGGCGGACTTTGAGAAGAAACTGACCGAACGCGGCGCCGTCGCGGCCGAGAAGCCCGAGCCCGTCACCGCGGCCGCTCCCGAGTTCGAACGGGCACTCACCGCCACCCTGTTGATGATCGAGCGGCGTCCCGCGGACACGGCCCGCGCCTACGTCCTGGAACCCTTTTCGCGCCTGAATCGCAGGTACCGCGGGGGGTCCACCGGTCAGACCCCGACGCCCGGCGCCTGAGTCCGTCCCGCGGCGGCCAAAGACGCGTCATTTCCTTCCGCCAGACCCCGGCGACGGCGCTTGTCCCGTCATTTCCTTTCGCCGGACCCTGGCGACGGCGCGTGACCCGTCCTTTCCTTTCGCCGGACCCTGGCGCCCCCACTCGTCGCGTCTTTTCCTTCGGCCTCAACCTGGCGGCACCCAAAGATGTGTCCTATGGATCCGCCATAAGCTGCGGCCCCGAAAGACGCACCATTTGCGTCCTCCGGACCGTAGCCGCACCTCGGGCTCGGCCCCACCCTTTTTTCATTCCGTGCTATTCATGTCGTTGAGAAGGTTGCGTCCATCCCCGGACTATGGCAGCATACAGAAATTAAGGACCCGGCGGAGCCCCCGATGGCCATGTACGCGCTCTTCTCCCTGCTTCTGCTCACGACCCCTGCGCCGGGCGCGCCGGACCTGTGTCCCTCGACGACCGTCGACGGGCTCTTCCCTGGGCGCTACGGCAGCCGGGTGAGCCTTGTCTCGGTCCTCGAGCTGGCCCATGCGCAGGGTGCCTTCCGCGGGGTCGTCAGCCTGTCGGGGCGCCTGACCGTGGAGACGAACGCCCGCCGGGAGCTCCAGACCGCGGACCTGAAGATGGATCTGGCGGTGATGTTCACGGGGAACAAGCCCGTCAACCTGGCCGCCGAAACCTTCCAGGGAGCCTGTTCCCTCGACAAGGCCACCCCGGCGGAGTTCACGTTGACGTGCACGTTTGCGCCGGGGTCCGGGGATGTCCGCGTCGAGAGCGCCCGACGCCGTGAGAAACTGACCTTCACCATCGACCGCGCCGGGTGCGGGGCGATCCAGGGGCGGCTGTCCTTTTCCTATGTGCAGACGCTGATCGATTTCCTCGCCGGGATGGGAATCCGGCTCACGAAATCCCGACAGGTGGCCCTGTATTCCCTGGGCCAGGAATCCGGCGTGTTCGTGCCTGGCGGGCAGGCGGTGCCCGAGTGGGTCCGGTGGTTGAATCTCCTGACCGCCGCGGGGGTCGAGACCTGCTCGCAGAAGACCCAGTTCGATTTGGTGTCGTCGATCCGCCGGAGAATGGAGCAGGTGGTCGAGTACTCGCTTCTGAACCGGGTTTCCGCCGTGGACATCACCTCGGTGTTGACCCGCTCCCCTGTCACCGGGGCCGTCGCCGGTCCCCTGGTGCGCCAGATCCCGGGGGCGCTGCGGAGCTTCGGGGAGCTGCGCATCCGTGACGAGGTGGCCAGGCTGCAGAAATGGAAGGACCCGTGGAACCTGTGCGACCGCGGGGTCGCCGACGCCTGGTCCCGGGCACAGGTCGTCGAGTCCCTCGTCAACCAACTGACGGGCGCCGGCTACCAGATCGTGGCGGATCATCGTCGCAAGGTCTCCCCCCGGAAAATCAACTGCCAATAGGGGGCGGTGCCGGCAGCGTCGCCGTCAGGGGC
>PHAZ01000078.1:0-14699 GCA_002841825.1 Deltaproteobacteria bacterium HGW-Deltaproteobacteria-22
CCGCCAGTCCTGCGATCCGGTCGCGCATGCCGGGATCTGCCTCTGCTTGGGGCTGATCCGCACCATCGGCGGGATGTTCGGGTTCCCGACTCATGAGAGCGCCTCCATCTTGTGGTACAGCCTGGCGGCCCCGGTCCGCGTGGTCTCCATCGCGGCGGCCTCGTCGCAGGTGACGACCTGCCCGTCGCGGAGGACGAAGCGACCGCGTACGACCGTTCCGGCCACCGCCCAGGCATCCAGGCCGAAGTACAGGTGTCCGGCAAAGTTGTCCGCCGACAGCGGCGTGGGTTCGTCATAGCGGATGATCGTCAGGTCAGCGCCCGCGCCGGGCTTCAGTTCGTCCAGCACGAGGTCGAACGCGCGTCCGAGCGTCTTCTGGGATTCCCGCATCATCGCCAGCGGGGCCATGAAGTCGACCGGTGGATTGTCCTCGCGGCCCCTGAAATAGGCAGCGCGCAGCTCCGCGACGATGTCATTGTCGATGCCGTCGGTTCCCAACTGCCAGCGGCCGCGGGTCAGCGGCGCGCGTCCGACGCGGTTGTTCATGTTCGAACGAGCGTTGTGGATCAACGTCACGTCATGGTCGGCCAGCAGCTTCAGTTCGTCACCTGTCAGGTGCACTCCATGGGCGAGCAGGTCCATCGGCCGGATCAGGCCGCGGTCGGCCAGGCGTCGCACTGGATCCTTTCCGTAGAGCCTCACGCTCTCGGAGCGATCGGCCGCATCCTCGAGCAGGTGGATGTGCAGCGGAAGGTCCAGTTCGGTGCAGGCCTCGGCCACCTGGTCGAACGTGTCGTCGTTGATCGTGAATGAGGCGTGTGCTCCGATGCAACCGCGAACGAGAGGATTCCGGGCCGCGTCCCTGGCGAACCGGCGGTTCTCTGCGATGCCGGCGGGGCCCTCGTGGGTTCCGTTGCGATCGGTGACCTCATAGCAGAGCAGGCCTCGCATCCGAGTCTCCTCAAAGGCCCTCTGCAGCGTCGCCAGGCTCCCCGAGATGCACTCCGGGCTCGCGTGATGATCGATCACGCCGGTGACGCCGACGTGGGCACCCTGCAGCAGGCCTGCAAGGCCGCTGGCGTAGACGGTGTCAGGATCCAGCGCGCGGTCCAGGATCCACCACAGGTATTCCAGCGTCTGCACAAAATTGGCCGGACTCCTCTTCGGGGCCGGCATGCCGCGGGCGAGCGCCGAGTACAGGTGGGTGTGGCCTACGACCCAGCCGGGCATCACGATATGACCGGGCAGGGGAACGACCATGTCCAGGGCGTGCGGCACGACGTCGGGACCCACCTCCAGGATGGTGCCCGTCTTGGGGTCCATGCGGATGCAGCCGGTGTAGAGTTCCCCTCCGGTCAGGGAGGTCAGGATGCGGGTTTGCGTCAGGGACAGAATATCCATGCCATGTCCTTTCCCAGCAGGTGTGCGAGAAGGTTGTGGGAGAGCCGCCTCCGCTCCTGGAACCGCCCGCGACCGGGCTTGGCGCTGAGATCGTGTTCGCGCCACAGCCATTCTCCGCGGCCCATGACTGCCAGCAGGCGTCCTGGGGCCTCGATGCCCTCCCAGGGGTTGAAGTCGCAGGCGCCCGCCAGCGGCTCCTCGCCGAGGTCGGTGCGCCCGAAGGGATCCACCACGACCAGGTCCGCGTCGGCGCCGGGCGCGATGACACCCTTGCGGGGGTACAGCCCGCAGATCATGGCCGGGTGGGTCGACAGGACGTGCGCGAGGCGCTCCATGCCGAAGCGTCCGGAGTACAGTCCTCCGGCGAAGGTGAGGTTGAACCGGGCACCGATGCCGGAGATCCCGTTGGGCACCTTGTCGAAGGAATCCGCGCTGTTGCGGGCCTCCGAGAAGAAGGGGCAGTGATCGGTGGCGACGAACTGCAGGACGCCCGTGCACAGGCCGTCCCACAGTTTCATCGCGTCGCTCGCGGTGCGGATCGGCGGAGAGCAGATGTAGTGGATGGCCTCCTCGAAAGGCCTGAGCAGCTGCCGCTCTGTGAGCCACAGGTAGTGGGGACAGGTCTCCCCGAACACCGGCAGGCCCCTCGACCGGGCCTCGGCCAGAAGCTCCATGGTCTCGCCGCAGGAGACGTGCACCACGACTGTCGGGCAGCGCGTCTTCTCGACCAGATCCAGAATCAGGGACACGGCCTCCACCTCGGTCCGCGCAGGGCGCGTCCGGGCATGCTCGATCGGCGCCTTGCGGCCCATCGACACCGCCTCGGCGCGCAGCCGTTCCACCTCGACGCCGTCCTCGGCGTGCACGAACACAACGCCGCCGGCAGGTCCCACGACGGACATCACCCGGCCGATCTCGGCGGTGGACAGCATGAGCCGGTCCGGATAGGCGAGGAACACCTTGAAGCCGGTGATGCCCTGCCGGATCAGTCCGGGCAGCTCGTCGAGGACGTCGTCGGTGACGCGGGGGATGCAGACGTGGAACGCGTAGTCAGCGCGTGATTTCTCCGAAACCCTGCGCCAGCGGTCCAGGGCCGAGGTGAAGGTCTCACCGGGATCGGGGGTCACATATTCGACGACGGTGGTGGTGCCGCCTGCCAGTGCCGCGGCCGTTCCGGTCTGGAAATCGTCGGCGACGGAGTATTGGCCGACGCGCAGGTGCAGATGGGTGTGCATGTCGACGAATCCGGGCAGAACGTACAGCCCGGCAAGATCCACTACCATGTCGCCTTCGGATGGGTCACAGTCAACGCCCACCCAGACGATGGTCTCGTCCTCGACGACGATGTCGACGGGTGCGAGGCCCATCGGGGTCACGACGGATCCATGTTTTAAAATCCAGCGCATGCGTTCAAACCAGGTCCGGAAAGGATGGTTCCGAGGCGAAGGTCCGGTCATCAGATAATGATGGCCGCCGGCCGCGGACACGGCCCCACATTGTACATGCTTTTGAAAAGTTGAAAACCATGGAATTATTACCTATGCTGCGAAGGTTCTTCGACCGGCCGACCATTCCTGGGCTGGTTATAATCATTTACCGTGCGGGGTCGTGAATGGGACATCGAATTTGGTTTTTCTGGGTTTTCCTGGCAGTCGGCTGTGGCGGCAAAGGCTCCGGTGACGGGTCCGAAGCGCCCAGGCCTATATCCCGGGATGCGGCCGTGGCCGTCGAGGATGCGCCGTCGCAGCCGGAGGTGGCCCGGGACGCGAGCCCTGTCCCGGCCAAGGTTCTGCAGGACCCCGTGTATCTGTGCGGGCAGGGAACATGCGAGTGGATCGAGCGGCGGGACGCAGAAAAGAAGAACCTGTCCCTCATCGACCTGCGGGACGACTTCGTCCCCATGATCTTTTCAGAGCGCTCCGAAGGCAAGGAAGACTTTTCCAAAAACAATTATCGCGAAATATATTTAAAACTTGCCCAGGACAAGACTGACGAGGACGGAAACGCGCTCAAGAAAGACGAGCACAACTATCTTGAATTATTTGGTATTCCGCCTACGCTGACGGTGCTCGGCGAGCGCTTCAGGCGCTCGCGCAACGAGGCGTGCTCGCAGGCGCTTGATTACGGGAAGTTCCGCAATCTCAAGGGGTTCATCCAGTGGAATCCCGGAAATGTTGCAAAGTATAAAAAAAGATACGACAACGCACGATCGTCCTTTGAGGGCTGGGCCAGGAAACACAAGATACAGAATCCGGATGCCTGGCTGGCGGATCCTGCCAACGCCAAAAAGAACGACGTCGTTCGCAACTACGTCAAGGCACGAAACCTGTACGACGGCCTGGTGGAACTGAAGAAGCGCATGGAGTGCGAGGAGATCGTCGCTCCCGGCGAGCTCAAGGAAGGCATCTTTGACGAGGCGATGCATCGGGCCATCAGGCGGTTCGAGCGCAAACACCGCATCTTCGGCTGGGGCTACGTCAACGAGAAGATGCTGCCGTTTTTACATGCGACGTTGCTGGAGAACGATTACCAGTCCCTGGTGCGCATGGTGACCGAACGGGTGGCGATGTCCCTGGCGATCTTCGAGGACGGCAGCGTACGACATGAAGGCAAGCCCAATCCCGCGCGGCCGGTGAACCTGATCGGGGACATGACCAAGCTCACGCTGGATGCGATGGGGCTGGAGACCCCCGAGAAGGCCGCCGCGTTCTTCGAGCGGCACACCCCCGCGGATTTCGCGAAGATGGTCGTGGCCGTGGCGCTTCCTCCGCTGCCGGAGTACTATTCCAGCCACATGGACATCGAGGTGAAGATCAACATTGGCGATGTCTGGTACGACTTCCCGTACAATCCCGACGGCACCATGAAGGAGCAGCCGCGTGGCCAGCTCCCCTACAACAACGTGTACGTCAAGCACCGGGGTGAGTTGATCTCGCTGACCCGGATGGGCACCACGACCGGCGGCTGGCAGTACGAGTACACCGAGAAGCAGGTGTTCATGAAGTACAAGGGCTCCGACCTGGGGCCGCGTGAATGGAAATACGTCGTAGGTGCGCCGGTGTGGTTTCCGCCGGCGACCACACCGCCCCGGGAGCTGGTCGAGCATGTTCAGGAGAAGGGCTCCTGGATCCCCAAGGTGAAGTTCAAACAACTTGGTCCCAGCTACGCCTCCGCCTACGGTCTGGCCATGGCCATCCACTCGATCACGCGGCACCGGCCGGGTGGCGAGGTGGAGGACTGGGACGCCGGCATCCGCAGCCACGGCTCGGTCAACTACATGTCGATCCTCTACGGCACGTCACACGGCTGCCACCGATTGCACAACCACCTGGCCGTGCGGTTGTTCTCCAATCTGCTCAAACGGCGCACCTATGTCCGCAAGGGTCAGTTGATGACGGAGTGGCGGCATATCTTCGGGTATGGCGGGAAGACCCACGTGATCAACCTGGAAACCAAGGGATACTACTTCGAGTTGACGCCGCCGATTCCGATCGTGGTCACGCGGGCAGGGGTCCTGGGCAACGTCAAGACACCGATCCTGGACGTGATCCGGGTGCCCGGCAAGGCGTATCCGGAGGACCTGGAACTGGGTCTGGAGTTGACCGAGGACGGCTCCCTGCAGCCTGTGGCACCGCCGCCTGCGGAGGACGGGGAGATCCCGTCCGAGGACGGAACACCGCTGCCTGGGGAAGGAGACCGTCCGCCGGTGAACCTGCCGCCGCCACCCGCGATGGCCGCGCCCGGGCCCGCGATGGTCGCGCCTGGGCCCGCGATGGCCGCGCCCTGATCTTTTCCGGAAGGATTTCCATGGAAACCTCGAGAATCCGCATTGGCGTCAGTTCCTGTCTGCTGGGCAACCCGGTCCGGTTTGACGGCGGACACAAGTTGAATCACTGGATTGCCGACATTCTTGGAAAGCACGTCGAGTTCGTTCCGGTATGTCCGGAGGTCGAGTGCGGCCTGGGCATCCCGAGGGAGGCCATGCACCTGGCCGGGGATCCGGTGACGCCGCGGCTGGTCGCCGTCCGCTCCGGCGTGGATCTGACCGAACGGATGCTGGGCTATTCGCGCCGTCGCGTGGAGGAACTGGCCGCCGAGGATCTGTGCGGTTTCATCTTCAAGAGCGATTCGCCGTCCTCGGGCATGGAGCGGGTCAAAGTCTACGGTGCTCCCGGGAGCTCGCCGCTGAAGCGGGGCGTGGGCCTGTTCGCGCGGTCCTTCATGGAGCGTTTTCCGCTGGTCCCGGTGGAGGAGGAGGGGCGCCTCAACGACCCGAAGCTGCGCGAGAACTTCATCGAGAGCCTCTTCACGCTGCGGCGCTGGCGGGATTTCAGGGCTGCGCCGACGGCGGCAGGCTGGATTGGGTTCCACGCCTCCCACAAGTATCTGCTGATGTCCCACAGCGTCCCCCTCCTGAAGGCCCTGGGCAAGCTCGTGGCCACCCCCCGCAAGGCGGATCTCCCGGTCCAGCTGGCGTCGTACGAGGTTCTTCTTCTGACGTGCCTGCGCACAAAGCCGACGGTGAGCAGGCATGTCAATGTCCTGCAGCACCTGCTGGGCTACTTCAAGAACGACATCTCCGCGAAGGAGAAGACCGAACTGCTGGAGGTCATCTCGAACTACCAGGCGGGCTTCGTGCCGCTGATCGTTCCCGTGACCCTGCTGCGCCATCATGCCCGGCTGTACGAAAAGACCTATCTGCTGGATCAGGTGTATCTGGATCCGCACCCTGTGGAGTTGGCCTTGCGCAATCATGTATGATTGTGACCTTTTCACTTGAAATCCGATAGGCTTGGTGCCATCACAGTCCATCGTGCGCGTTCCGAAGGGGTCGGATCCACCGGTTCCATGCGCCAGATTTTGCTTTGTGAGGTGTGTAATGACTGACAGGAAAGTAAACGTAAAACCGGCCGAGGGCAAGCTCGGCGTCCTGATCCCGGGCCTCGGGGCCGTGGCCACCACCTTCGTTGCCGGCGTCGAAGCCGCCAAGCGACAGTTGGGCGCGCCCATCGGCAGCCTGACGCAGATGGGACGCATCCGCCTGGGCAAGCGTACCGAGAACCGCAACCCGCTGATCCACGAGTTCGTGCCGCTGGCGAACCTGTCGGACATCGTGTGGGGTGCCTGGGACCTGCATGGCCAGAATGCCTACGAAGTTGCCTGTCGCTCCCGCGTGCTCGAGCAGGGCCTGCTGGACAAGATCCGCAAGCCTCTGGAGGCCATCGAGCCGATGAAGGCCGTCTTCGACCCGGTGTTCGTGAAGAACCTGCAGGGCGTGCACGTGAAGTCTGGTCCGACCAAGATGGATCTCGCCAGGCAGGTCATGGCCGACATCGACGCATTTGTCGCGCGCACCGGCGTCTCCCGCGTGGTCGTGCTGTGGTGCGGGTCCACCGAGACCTTCACACCGGTATCCGACGTTCACCGCACGCTGGCCGCGTTCGAGGCGGGCCTGTCCGAGAGCCATCCCGAGATCGCGCCGAGCATGATCTACGCCTATGCCGCCCTGAAGAAGGGCATCCCGTACCTCAACGGAGCGCCCAACCTGACCGTGGACGCACCCGCGCTGCTCGAATTGTCGCGCGCCAATGCGGCGCCCATCGGGGGCAAGGACTTCAAGACCGGCCAGACGCTGATGAAGACCATCATCGCCCCGGGGCTCAAGGCCCGCATGCTGGGTGTCGAGGGCTGGTTCTCCACGAACATCCTGGGCAACCTCGACGGCAAGGTCCTCGACGATCCGGGGTCGTTCAAGACCAAGGAGGAGAGCAAGCTCTCCGTGCTCGACACGATCTTCAACGGCGAGCTTTATCCCCAGTTGTATGGCGAGATCCACCACAAGGTGCGCATCAATTATTATCCGCCGCGCGGCGACAACAAGGAGAGCTGGGACAACATCGACATCGTGGGCTGGATGGGTTACCCGATGCAGATCAAGATCAACTTCCTGTGTCGCGACTCGATCCTGGCCGCTCCCGTGTGCCTGGACCTGGTGCTGTTCACCGATCTGGCCCAGCGCTGTGGCTGGTCGGGTGTCCAGGAGTGGCTGTCGTTCTATTGGAAGAGCCCGCAGACGGGCCCGGGGCTGGCTCCGATCCACGACCTGTTCCAGCAGCAGAACAAGCTCGAGAACACGCTCCGCTACATCATGGGTGAGACCCTGATCACCAACCTCGGCCTCGACTATTACATGGACGAAGTCTGACCTGTCCGACCCACCTGTCCGACGGTGTGATCCGCTTCGCATCTTTTCCTGAATTTCAAGAAAAAAGCGTTTCCCACAGTTGTTTTCATGCTAAGGTACACGGCTTTCGGAGGGATTTTCGATGAAATCTTCTGTTATCATTTTCGTTCTGACGCTCTCGATGGCCGTGGCCTGCACGACCTCCAAGAGCAACAACAACAACAATACCAATAATTTCAACAATGCCACCTGCGGTAACGGCGTCATCGACCTCGGCGAGGTCTGCGACGGCGTCAACCTGGCCGGCCAGACCTGCCTGAGCCAGAGCTTCACCTCCGGTGTCCTGCAGTGCGCGGCCAACTGCCTTTCCTTCGACACCTCGTGGTGTGAGGGAACGATGAACAACGTGAACAACACGAACAACTGGACGCCCCCGGCCAACAGCCGCGTCTACGTGCACACGGAATTCAGTTTGTATTACATCGATCCGGGCGAGAGCGATCAGATGGTCCTCGTCGGCGAGTTCAACGGCATCTGCAGGGATAATAAAGATCTCAACAGGGACAGCATGTTCTATGACATCGCCCTGGACCAGGACCGCAACATGGTCGGCATCACGGCCAAGGCTCTCTACAGGATCAACAAGGAGACTGCCGAGTGCACCCTGCTGCGGCAGTTCCCGACGGATCCCGTCCCGCCGAACTTCTTTGCGCTGTCCTACGTCAAGGGCGTGGATACCAGCGACCTCAACCGCGACGTGCTCATGGGCGCCACCGCGGAAGATGGCGAGTGGGTGGAGATCGACGCCTACGCCGAGGATCTGAACTCCATCTTCGTGTCCCACGGATATTATGATCCCCCGAACTACGACTACGTCTCCTCAGGCGACATCGTGTCGGTGCAGACGGGACTGACCGAGTATCACACCTACGCGACCCTGAAATGCGCCGCCGGCTACACCGGCACGGGCTGCACCTCGGACGTGCTGGCCGAGATCGATCCCGCCACCGGCGACGCCCGCATCATCGGCGAGACCGGCTACCAGCGGATCTTCGCGCTGGGCTTCTGGGGCGACAAGGTCTACGGCTTCACCAAGCAGGGTGAATACATCCTGATTGACGTCGACACCGCCGAGGCCACCGAGATTTCCTCTGACGGCAGTTTCGACTACTGGGGCGCCGGCAACACCACCCGCCCGTACATCGTGGAATAATCCCGCCCGTCCGACGAGTCCTGCCCCCGCCTCAACAAGTCCTGCCTTGACCCCATCGGCGATTTGCGCCACTCTAGCGTGACCCGAAGGAGTGGGCATGCCTGCAGCCATCCATTATCAAGACGTCGTGGCCGCCGCCGCGCGGATCGCGCCGTTCTGTCACCGCACCCAGCCGGTGACCTCGCACCTGCTCGACGGGATCGCTGGATTGCGGCTGGTGTTCAAGCCAGAGAACCTGCAGCGGACCGGCTCCTTCAAGTGCCGTGGCGCGACGTCGGCCGTCGCCGTGCTGGCCGCCGCAGGGGTGCGGGCCGTGGCCACCCACAGCGCGGGCAACCACGGAGCGGCGCTGGCCTTCGCGGCGCGGGCCCACGGCCTGGAGTGCCATGTGGTGGTGCCGTCCACGGCGCCCCGCGTGAAGCAGGACGCCATCGAGGGCTACGGTGCGCGCCTGGTCCTCTGTGAACCCACGCTGGCCGCCCGCGAGACCACTTGTGCGGCCGTGATGGATCAGACCGGCGCGGTGCTGGTGCCCCCTTACGATCATCCGGACATCATGGCGGGACAGGGCACGATCGGGCTGGAGATGCTCGAGGACACGCCCGACCTGGATGCGCTGGTCATCCCCGTGGGGGGCGGCGGGCTGTGCGCAGGGGTGTGCATTGCCGCCCGGCACCTGTCTCCGAGGATCCGCCTGTTCGGGGCCGAGCCGCTGCTCGCCGACGACGCACGCCGCTCACTGGCAGCGGGCGAGATCATCCCGTCGACCTATCCTGACACCGTGGCCGATGGACTGCGTACTTCCGTGGGAGAGCTTCCGTTTGCCATCCTGCGCACGCACCTGGAGGATATCCTCACCGCCACGGAGGCGGAGATCCTCGCCGCCATGGCGCTGATCTACACACGGCTCAAGCTGGTCGTGGAGCCCTCCGGCGCAGTCGGGCTGGCCGCGGTGCTCGCAAACCAGGACCGGCTCGGCGGCCTGCGGGTGGGGATCGTCCTGTCCGGCGGCAACGTGGATCCGTCCCGTCTTGGTGAGTTCTTTTTGTCGGAGCCGGCGTCCCGAGGCCGGACACTGTGAGGTTGATCATGAAGCGACCCGTCTGTTTCCTCGCGTTGTTGATCCTGGTCCTGGCAGCGGCCCCGGCCTTTGGAAAGCAGCCGCAGGTGCCTGCCGATCCTCCCTCGGCCGCGCCCGTGCCCCTGCCTGCGGACCAGCCGACCGATGATGGATCCCCGTTGGTGACCGTACCTCCGCCGGCGGCGGCCATGGAAACGAGATTTGCCGTCTCGGGCCGGGAGATCCAGGCGTGGAAGGGCCCGGACATGGTGGGGACACTGATGCTGCCGGCCGCGCCACGGCGCTGGGAAGTGCGCGGACGATGGCTGATCGCCGCCTGCGGAACGGCGGGGCTGATCGTCATCGATGTGGACAATCCGCTGGCGATGAAGAACATCTCCGTGCTGGAAAAGGGAAAGGACATCGTCGATTTCCGGGTCGACGGCAACCTGCTGGTGCTGGTGACGGCCTCCTATGACATCGGCGCGTACCGCGTGGACCTGGACAAGGACCGGCCGCTGGCCATGTCCGAGGTGCTTCAGGATCCCGAACTGGAGAAGCGCGCCAACGGCGCCCGCAAGACCGGCGAGCGCATCGGCACGGTGCGGCACGTGGACCGCGGTTTTGCGACCATCCAGCTTGAAAAGGGCGTCTCCGCCGGCATCGGTGACTTTCTGGAGATCCGCTCGGCCCGCCGGGACCGTCGGTATGACCCGGTGCTCGGAAAATCCCGGTCGCAGGTCTCCATGGAACTTCTGTGCGTGGCCAGGATCATCCAGGCCGAAGGCGACCAGGTCGCGATCCGGCTCGGGCGCGGCGACGATCCGAAGGTCGGCGACTTTGTGTATTTCACCGAGCGGCCGATCACCGGTTCGCTGCTCATGCCGGCCCGATATCGTGACCAGTGGCGTGCCGAAATCGAGGTCCTGCCCCTGATCGGCACCGGCGAGGACGGCGACAACAGCGTGATGTCCATGATCCTGCGCGGTTCGGTCCACTACCACTCGTTCTGGCCGTTCAAGGTGCAGGCCGGCGTGGATCCGCTGCCGATCCTCGGCACCTCGAAGTTCGAAACCGCAAACTCCGCGGGAGGCAATTTCTTCGTGCTGGCTTCCTATGAGACCAACTCGTTCGAGATCGGCGCGGGCTTCGGCTACCAGTTGCCGGTGCTCGACGGTGAGAGCCCGCACAACCGCCACGGCGGCGTGTTCCTGCAGCGCATGCGGCTCGGATCCCTCGACGGTCTCAACATCCAGTTCCAGTTCCAGGCCGTCTACTCCCGCGACAACAAGGACAACAAGCGCCGCGCGATGGTGGGCATGATCCACACCGAACTCAACGTCCCGCTGATGGCCGGAGTGAACCTGTTCACGCGCTTCTTCGGCGACGGGCGCACCATCGTCCATGCCGGCCTGGGACTGCGCACCTATCTGCGCGGCAACGGCGGTCCCGGGAGCTTCCTCGTTCCCGTGACGCTGGGCTACACGCGGATCGCCCCGTACTACACCGAGACCACGGGCGGCGTTGTCAACAACGACAAGCAGTATCTGGTGGAGGGGACGACCTTCTCCGCCGGGCTCGAATACCGTTTCTGAGCAGGAGGCCGCGATGTGGAACCGATTGTTGCCATGGATCGTACCGGCCCTGTGCCTTTTCGTGTTTCCCGCAGCCGCGGTGGAGCCGGCTCCGGTGGAGGTGAAGATCGTTGATGAGCCGCCGACGTCAGCCGACGCACCGCGGCTTGAATGGGAGCAGTTCCGCCGTCGCCTGATGGTGCGCTTCACCGGACCAAGGATCTTCCTGATGGACGATCACGGCTCCCCGCTCGATGAGGCGTACTTCAAGTCCGAGGTGGTGGGTGTGGCCCTGGGGCGCGAGAGGGTTTACGTGGCGACCGCCCGGCACGGTGTGGATGTGTTTCGGGTGGACTGGAAGTTCAAGCTCGACCGCGTGTCCCATCTCGACGTCGAGGGGACCCTGTCGGGCCTGATCTACGATGATCCTTATCTGTTCGTGATCCGGCCCGTGCGCCGCAGCCAGGTGTTCCTGCTCGATCCCGCCGGCGTGGTGCCGGTGCGGGAGGGAAGCCTCAAGGCGCCGCCGCCACCCACGGCTGCAGGTGAGCGCGAGAAGGCCACCGGTCGCATCACCAGAATCCACAACGGAATCGTGACGATCAACCTGGGCGAGGCCGAGGGCTTCCGGGCCGGAGACAGGATTCGCGTGCTCTCCGCGGGACGTCACAGCGAGTACAACCCGCTTCGCGGGCGGGATCGCGTCTCTGCACGCACCCGTCTGCAGGCCGTGCTCACCCTGTACGAGGTCGAGGAGCAGGTCGCGAGGGCCCGCCTGGCCGAGGGGGAGGACGTGAAGGTCGGCGACCTCGTGCAATACTTCAACGAGGAGAAGCTGCCCCAGATCGACCGCATCGTGCGCTGGGGGGGCGTCCAGCGCGTGATCGCCACAGTGACGCCGGGCTTCCTGTTCGGGGATCCCTCGCTGGGCACCCAGGTTCATTATGAGTATCAGGCCCACATGCCGCTGACGCTGGGCGTCTCCTGGCGCGGCTTCCTTGGCTCGGAGGTCTCCGCCAGCGACATTCGCGTGGACGCCGCCTTCGACACGGCGTTCTTCTCCATCGGATACCAGATCGGTTTCTTCATGGAGGACGGTGAGGACTACCCGCGTTCCCCGCTGATCGGCTTCTCGGCGATGTTCCTGCGCCTGGGCATGCTCGACGGCCTGCATTTCCTGTTCGGCTACCGGTCGACCGTCGACACCCCGCGCGGCTTCTTCGGCCGTCTCCAGTTGGGCGGCACCCGCCACAACCTGTTCGCGGCCTGGGACATCGACCTCGCCGACTATGAAATCCACGTCGCCAATGACCCCTACCAGTCGACCGAGCATCTTGAGCTGGGCATTGGCACCCTGGTGGTCGGGGACCGCATCCGCCTGTGGGGAAACGGTGGGCACGACACGATGTTCGTCACCGTGTTCCTGGGTGGCCAGTTCCTTTTCATGGGTGACAACAACAGCAGTTCCTTCGTGATGGGCGGCGGCGTAGAGTACCGCTTCTGATGCGAGTCCTGAGCGCTGCAAGACCGGATCGCCTGATGCTGGGCGGGGAAAGCCTGCGGCTGCCGGGCTTTGTGCCCGCTGTCACGGGCACCGGGCCCCTGGACCGCATGATCTGGCCGCACCTGCCTCGCGTGGCACCGCTGGGGGTGCTGGTCTCGGCCCCCTCCTTCTTTCTCGTGAATCATGAACCCATGCCGCTCCCTCCGCGCCTCTGGATCGACGGCGGATCTTTCGGGGTGTTCGCCCATGGTGGTTCGTGGCACGCCAATCCCGACGGCACCGCGGATCTGAGGCTGGCCTATGAAGACCGGACGGTGGAGGTCACCTGCGGGGTGCTCCTGGCCATCCAGCAACGGCATGCCGCCGTGGGCTTCACCCTGGACATCCCTGTGCCCGCCGGTTGCGATCGGGAGGAGGCCGGTCGAAGGCTGCGTGCCTCGGTCGAAAACGCGCGGCATGCAGCGCTTCATCGCGGATGCTGCGCCTTCCTGCTGTATGGTTCGCTGCCGCTGGTCGACGATCCGGAGGCGACGCTGGCCGCGCTGGACGACCTGCTGTCCCTGCCCGTCGACGGCATCGCGCTCGGGGGGGTGGCGGGCCGCCGCGACGCCTGGGACTTCTGCCTGGACGTCGTACGCCGCGTCCGATCGCGTATAGGACGCCTTCCCCTGCACGTGTTCGGCGTGGGCGCGTTCGATCGCGTGCGGCTGATCCAGGAAGCCGGCGCGGACACCGTCGACTCGAGCGCTCCGCTCCGCGCGGCGCTCGATGGTCGTCTTGCTGGCAGTCCCGGGTTCGGGCTGGAGGATCCCTCCCCCGTCGAGCGGATGCACCTGGCGTTGACCAACATCGCGCGTCTTTCCTGCGCGCCGCTGGGCCTGGACTCGACCGCCTTCCTGCTCGGTGGACGGATCGCGCGGCTGACCCGGCCCGAAGACGAGGAGGTTCCGAACCCATGATCGAAACCGTCACCATCGAATCCCTGGCGGGCGGCCGCGGTCATGGCGTGGCCCATGCAGGCGGGATCACCCTGTTCGTGCCGGGCACGGTTCCCGGCGATGTCGTCGAGCTGGATCTGACCGGTGAAGCCGGCCGCCGTCGCTGGCTGGTCCTGCCCGCACTCAGGCTGGTGCAGCCCTCCCCGCATCGCATCAGGCCGGCCTGCATGCATGCCTGCGACTCGCCCGAGCACGTCACGGAGGCCTGCGGAGGCTGCCCGTGGATGAACCTCTCCCTGGAGCAGCAGCGCGTCCAGAAGCTCGCCATCGTCTCGCGTGCCTTCTCCTCGACAAGGAACCCGGTGAAGACGCCATCTGAGTTGAGCACCGCAGGACCGGATCTGGGCTACCGATGCCGAACGCGCATGAACGCCGCGGGCGGCCACCTGGGTTTTTTCGCGCCGTTGTCGCACCGGATCGTGGACGTGGAGGCGTGCCTGATGGTGCCACGACCCGAGCTGCACAACCGGCTGCGGCCGTTTCTGCCCGCCGGAGTCGCGTCGTCGGGCGGGTCCGGTTCCGCCGAGCTGCGCCTGCTGTATGGTGAAGACGACCGCCTGCATCTCACTGTGGACCAGTCCCTTGCGGCCGACTTCGCGACCCTGCGCGACGCCGTCTGCGGGCTCGCCGGGGTGCGCCTCGCGGGCCGGGAGGCCGGACTCGAGGGCCTGCCAGTGGACACACCGGGCTTCGGCCCGATCACCGTCTCCTCGGCGGGCTTTTTCCAGGCGGGGCCACATGCCAACGGACTGATCCTGCGGGAAC
>PHAZ01000078.1:14712-35135 GCA_002841825.1 Deltaproteobacteria bacterium HGW-Deltaproteobacteria-22
GTGGGCTGGATCGTCCGGGACCCGTGCTTGAGTGCTATGCGGGCTCCGGCAACCTCACGCGGGTGCTGCGGCAGCACGCCGACGTGGTGGCTGTGGAAAGCGATCCGCAGTCGGCCCGCTTCTTCGGGCGCAACCTCGAGGATCATCCCGGCCCGGGCACGGTCTCCATGCTTCAGATGTCCGTGGAGGAGGCGGTGCGGTCCCGAAAGATCACTTTTTCACCCCGTACGATTGTGCTCGATCCACCTCGCGAAGGGATTGACAAACGCGCAAATGATGCTCTCGTCGCGCTCGCACCTCGGTTCGTCGTGCTGATCTCCTGTGATCCGATGAACGGGGCGAGGGACGCGACGGAGTGGATCCGGGGGGGCTACGAACGCCTTGAGTTCCTGGTGCTTGACACGATGCCGCATACGCAACACTTTGAAATCATACAGGTATTTCAGAAATGACAGGGTGGGCGTCCATTTCCGCTTTCACGCGCCGGTCGATCACCTTCTTTCCAGTCGGCGGAGTCTGTTCACGGGTACCCCGCGGATCATCTCCAACCCCTGAAACAGGAGGATTTTCGTCGCAATAAATTCGCGTTTTTCAGCTTGACAAGGGATCCTCCTTTTTTCATGCTGAGACCGACTGTTCCGGACATATACCGGCAGAATTGCAGGTTTTTGTAAACATTGTTTGCAGAGTACCATCAACCCGAACCGTATAGGAGAAGAGCATGACCAAACCCGAACTGATCGAAAAAATTTCCAAGCACGAAGAACTCCAGGGCCTCACCAAGAAACAGATCGCTCACGTCGTAGAGTCATTCTTTAAAGAAATGGAAGAATACTTTGTGAAGACCAAGCCGGTGAAGGGCAAAGATCTGAAGTTTTCCTGGCCCGGTTTCGGTACCTTCAAGCGCAAACACCGCGATGCCAAGAAGGGCCGCAACCCCAAGACCAAGGAAGAGATCACGATTCCGGCTCATTACACGATTTCCTTCACGCCGGGCAGCCACTTCAAGATCTCCATGAACGAGTCCCTGGCCGCCAAAAAGGGCAAGAAATAAGCTGACCTCCAAGGTCACTGACCTCACGCCCTCCTCTTTTCCGATTCTCCGGACATCATGAAACAACTGCTGCTGATACGTTCGGTCCCGCCCGGCAGGAACCAATGGATGCTGCTGTTATCGGCAGCCACCTGGGGTGCGGTGGTCGGCCTGGAGCCGCTGGCGTGGCCACCCTGGGTCGCCCTGGGGCTCGCCTGGCCCTGGTTCCTGTGGCAACTACCCGGGGCTGCGGCCGTGCGCCTGGTCGCTTTCCCCTCGGCCATGGCGTTTCATATGGCCACTTCCCCGCCGCCCGACACGCTGGACCTCGTCAGCGTTCTCTTCCTGTTCGTCGCTTACATCGGGTTTTCCCTGTCGCGTCCGCCGGCCCCGGCGGTCGACTTCAGGCCGGTCCCCCCTCGCGGAGAGCTGCGCGGGCTTGTGCCCGTGGCGTTTCTGGCCTGGGCCGGCGGACTCGTGGCCCTGATGTTGCTTCTCGACGGTCACGTGCCCTGGGTGATGGTCACCGCCGTGTTCTGCGCGGCCCACTACGGTGCGTGGCGTCGCCTGGCCCAGGTGGGGCGTCCGGTGCGGGAGCCGCTGGTCACGATCGCGGCAGGGACGGCGCTTCTGCTCGCCATCCCTGCTGCCCGGCAGTGGGCCGGCACCGCGGTCGCCGCGGGTGTGACGATCGCGCTGGCTGTCTGGATCGCGGGCGTGAGCTCCCTGAAGACACGTTAAAACTTGCGGAAGACTTCATATCTCCTATGATGCGACTGGAATGTTTCAGTTGTTACCCCTGCTACTCGTTCTCTGGGGCGCCGAACCGTCGCCTTTTTTGTCCGGTCCATCGGAAGCCGCGCGGCTGAACCCGCCCACCGACGGCAGGACCTGGGTGCGAGGCCGTGCCGTTACGCCCGCAGGTACGCCCGCCACGTTGTGGGCCCTCCAGCTGGCTGAGGAGGATCTCTTCCGGGCCTCCGAAAAGACCCAGGAAAACCTTCCCGTGACCGCCCAGCCCCCGGTCCCCGCCGAGCTGGCCTGGCTCGCCGGGATGAAGTATCCGGACATCCCGATCGTGTTCGACGAGACCGTGATCACCTATCTCAAGTATTTCCGCTTCAATCCCGGAGGCCGGGCCACGATCCGATCGTGGATCGAGCATTCGGGCCGGTATCGCGCCATGATCCTGAACGTGCTGGCGCGCCACAGGCTGCCCTCGGCGCTGCTGTACATCGCGATGATCGAGAGTGGGTACGAGGTCGGCACGCGGTCGTCGGCGGGGGCGCTGGGGCTGTGGCAGTTCATGCCCGACGGAGCCAAGGTCTACGGGCTTCGCCTGTCGCACTTCGTGGATCAGCGGATGGATCCTGAACTGTCCACCGAGGCCGTGATGCTGTATTTTTCGGACCTGAAGTTCCGTTTCCACAACTGGCCTGTCGCGCTGGCGGCTTACAACTGCGGATATGGTCGCATGCTGCAGAGCATCCGCCGCTACCAGTCCAATGATTTCTGGAAGCTGCAGAAGTACGAGAATGCCCTGCCGCGCGAGACGCAGTTGTATGTGCCGAAGTGGATCGCCGTCGCGATCGCCGATCTGAACCGGGATCGATTCCTGATTCCGAAGCCGTCCATGAAGCCGGCGTACACCTTCGATGCGGTGCTGGCGCCCGGAGGGATGACGTTCTCGCAGGTGGCACGGCTGGCCGGCGTGGGCGAGGACGAGATCCGGACCCTGAACCTTGAATACACCCGCCGCCGACTGCCTCCGGATCAGAAATGGGTGCGGGTCCGTCTGCCGTGGGGACGCAAGACCACCTACGAGACGGCCCTGAGGAAGTTGTCCCCTCAGTGGGCGGACTTCCAGGTGCACCGAGTGCAGTTCGGCGAGACGCTGGACAGCGTGGCCGCGCGTTTCGGGACCTCAACGGCGAAGCTCCGCTCGATGAACCAGTTGCAGTCATCGGCCGAGGTGGTGCCCGGCGTGACGCTCGTGGTGCCCAGGACGGCGAAACTGGAGGAGCCGGTCCGTGCGGAACTGAAGACACCGTTTGTCGCCGTGCCCGGCGATGTGGCCGTGCCCGACGGCCTGGTCCGGATGTTCTACCGCACCTGTGCCGGGGACACGCTGGAGATCCTCGTAGAAGGCCTGGGGGTCAGGGAGGAAAACCTGATCTCGTGGAATCACCTGAACCCCGAGGCCGCGCTCCCCTCGGGCATGGTGCTGCAGGTCTTCCTGGCGCCCACGGCGGCCACCCACAAGGCGCTGTTCGCGGCGGACACCGTGAAGGTCGTTCCCGTCGACGGCGAGGAGTTCATCGCGCACTACCTGGAGCGATACGACCGCGTCCGAGTCCTGCACAAACTGACGGCGAACCAGAAGCTCGAAAGGGTGGCCGAGAAATACGGCACGACCGTGACCTCAATCCGCACGATCAACAAGGCGCATTCCTTCGCGACGGGCACGACGATCGTCGTATACGCCAAGAAGGACCGGGTGCCCCGTCAAGTCACTGCGCCCGAATCGGCGCCGGAAAAACCAGAAAAACCAGAGAAGCCGGAGAAGCCGGCCGAGCCGGAGAAGCCGGCCGAGCCTGAAGCCGGTCCGGCCCCTGTCAAGGAGCCGGATCCTGGTCTGGAGCCCGGAAACAAGCCATCGGATCCAGCAGAACCGCCTGCGGAGAAACCGGCAGATCCCGAGACTGACAAGCCCGCGGACAAGCCCGCGGACAAGCCTGCGGACAAGCCCGCGGACAAGCCTGCGGACAAGCCTGCGGACAAGCCCGCGGACAAGCCTGCGGACAAGCCTGAGCCGGCGGCTCCCGAATCAAGGGAGGGAGAGAAGCCGAAATCCAGCCTCTCCCGCATGCTCACCGACGCCTCGCGGGTGCTGATCAACCTGGCCCCGAGACTGCCGCTTACGACGCAACTGAAGCGGGATCAACTCTCGTCCTCGGGCCGCGTCTGGGTCGGTCGTCCCGCGGAGGATCCGCCGCCGGCTCTGCCACCACCGGCGCCGGCGCCGGTTCCGGAGAAGGAAACCAAGCCATGAACGCCGGCCTCGATGAAGCCGGCCGCGGTCCGGTGATCGGACCGATGTTTCTGGCCCTGTGTGTCAGCGGCAGTCCTGGCGAACTGACGGAGCTGGGCGTTGCCGACTCCAAGTCCTTCGGGTCCGGGGAGGCGGCCAGGCGCGAGCGCCGCCGTATCTGCCACGAACTTTTTTCCCGATGTGAGCTCCGCTGGGTCCAGATCCCGGCCTCCGTCATCGACGCCCATGTCGACGGTGGCCCCGGACTCAACGAACTGGAGCGCCGCGGGGCCGAGTGCCTGCTGCGCCAGGTTCGCCCCCTGGAGCGGATCGTGGCCGACGGGAAGACCCTGTTCTCTTCACTGGCGGGGAAGTACCCCCAGTTGATCGCTGTCAACGGGGCCGACCGCGACTATCCCGAAGTGGCGGCGGCTTCCATCGTCGCGAAGACCTTCCGGGACGACTGGATGCAGGCCTATGAGCGGTTCGCAAGGTCACGTGGCTTCGAACTCCGTGGCGGCGGCTATCCCAATGGTCCGACCATGACATTTATTGAAGAATGGGAACACCGCTTCGGCCATCCCCCTCCACATCTGCGACGGTCCTGGAAATTCCGAAAACGCCAGATGGAGTTGTTCTAGGTACTGAAAAACCGGTTGTTCCATGCCGGAATTCAGGAAAGAACTTGAAGTCAGGAGATATTCTCATATAATGGGCTCGCCCACTGGGGAAGCCCAATGACTTGGGAATCCGGGTGAATCAGGAGGTCGGGTGATGTTTCATGTGAACCCCTCACGGTTTGTTTACCGTTTGTCTTTAATCGCGCTGCTGCTGAGCACGCCTGTTTTCAGCGGTTGCATCGAGGCGGGACTGCAGTCGGGCGTGTTCGCATGCAACACCGACTCCCAGTGTCCTCCGGGCGGGTTCTTCTGCGACAATTATTTCAACACATACGTGTATTTCGTCGACGTGACCGCTGAGCCCGTCTCCCACAATTACTGGGGGTTCTGCCTCTCCGAGAAAGAAGTGATCAAGAAGGAAAATCGCCCTGTGGAAATCTGCACCAACGGCATGGACGATGACGGGGACGGCGGCCGGATCGACTGCGACGATCTCGAGTGTCAGACGTCTCCGTCCTGCAGGCAGCAGCTTCAACGTGAGTGCGTCGATGGTGGCAGCGGAACCCTCGACTGTGACAGCAGGCTCGGATTTCCCCGCATCCGGCGGCCCCAGGGCACGGAGACCCCGGACGCGGAAACCACCTGTCCGCTGTCCGTTGGCTACTTTGGAGCAGAGATCAGCGGCGGGCTCACGGATGTCTGCCTGCCCCGCTGCCGGCTCTATTTCCCGTACAAATCGGTCGGGATGGGCCTCAATGACGAGGATGACTTCACGGGCAGCGACAACTACTGCAACACCATCATGAATCCCGTGCTGATCACGTCCGATCGTTTCCTGGTCACCTCGTATCGCTGCGTGCATCTGAACATGTCGGAAAACGAGTCGGACCTGGGCATCCAGAATGATGTGTGCGTGCCCGATCTCCCGGACAACGAGGCAGGCTCCACGGACTGCTCGGTCTGCACCGCGCAGGGCAAGGAATGTCTGGTCGTCTCCGCCAGGGACCGCGACAACCTCGCCATTGAAATCGTCAACCGCACCCTGGTCCCGATTGACAACGATTCGCCCGTCGACCAACCCCTCATCTTCTGCCTGTAGGATAGGAAACCCTGATCAGCGTCTCTGACGGCGCCTGACCAGCACGCTGGCCCCGATCGCGACGGCGGCGGCCCCCAACCACAGAATCCACCAGCCAGCGGGAAGCCTTCGGGAAGCCGGGCCGGGCACGACAGCCGGAGACGGTCGTCCCCACAGCCGCCTGAAGTCCCGTTTCATGGAGACGACCATCCATTCGCGCCTTTTTGCGATCTCCAGGAATTCAGGCTTGCCGTAGATGGCCTCGTCGGGATGATCGTGCTCGATGGCCAGGGACAGGGTCCAGTAGCCCGACAGGTTGACCGAGGAGAGCATGTCGACGTCATTGGTGGAGTTGCCTGCGGCGAGCACGGGCCAGGCGCCGATGCGGTCCCAGATGCGGACGGGTTTGCCCGAGCCGTGGCACAGGGGCTCGAGGAAGCGTCGTCCGCGACGGCCGATCCCCTTGTCGAAGTCCCAATCGTAGACCACGCCCGAGCCCAGCACGAAGCGCGGCTCGAGGCGCAAAGCATCCCACAGGAACGCCTGAACGACGTCCTGCTGGGCCGTCGTGATGATGTATACCTCGAAGCCACGGGCGCGCAGCGCCTGGATCAGTTCGATCATGGGCAGATATATCAGTTCGACGTAGGGTCTCCTGAACAGCGGGTTGACCGACTCGCGGCCGATCCTGACCGAAAAGTCCCGCACCGTCTCCCAGGTCTCACCTTCCATGGAGAACAGGAGGAAATCCTTGAGGTTCTTCAGGAGCGTTTTTTCGTCCCCGTCGAGCACGGCCCGGACCAGGGGGTGTGTGGAAAGTGCGGGGTCCCGACCGGCTTTCCGGCGCACGAACTCCTTGCTGACCAGCCCGTGAAAGTAGTCAGGCTTCTCGACGATCAGCGTTCCATCGAGGTCCATCGCCGCGATCCGGGCATGCCGTGGAATGTACAACGGCCCGGGCGTGGTCACGGCCGTCAGCCAGCGTCCGATGCGGGCGGAGGCCTCCGGGGACCAGGAGGGCAGGCTCACCAGTTCCCAGGGCGCGGTCGTCCCGGAGAACATCATTGCGAAGGTGAATAGCAGATGGCTCATGACGACTCTTCCCCGAGCGCGCGGACAGGTCCGCTTGCCCTGCGTTCGACCAGAACGACCAGATCACGGATCCGCGCGGCCAGGGTCATCGCAACCTGCTTGACCACAAACGGATGCTCCTGAAGCACCTCGGAGAAGGTCTCGCGGGAGATCTTCAGGAGGACGGAGTCTTCGATGCAGGAGATGGACGCCGAGCGCGGACCCGAGTCCAGCAGGGCGATCTCGCCGAAGACGGCGCCCTGGGACAGTTCGTTGACCTGCGTCTTCTGGATGCGCACGCGGAGGCGTCCGGAGAAGACACAGTAAAGGGCGTCACCGGGGCTCTTCTCCTCGAAGAGCACCTCTCCGGCCGGCAGGTGAATCGTCTCGCCGAGCCGGGTCATCTCCAGAAGGACCTCGGTGGGCAGGTACCGGAAGAAGTCCGACTGTCGCAAAAAGAGCGCCGGGGCCAGTGGGTCTGCCCCCGCCGGGGCGCCCGGGGCGTGGAGGCGTCCGGTCAGTTGGGTGGTCAGCCCGGGATCGCAGCAGGCCGCCAGGAGGCCTTCGAGCGAATGGGACACCGGCTCGAGCCCCCAGTCCGAGTGCGGCAGCTCCATCGGCTCCAGCAACGTGGCGAAGGCGCCCTTTCCGCGGGACTGGAACCAGCTCTCCCACAACTCAAGACCCGCGTTCTGCTGTCGTGCATCCCGCGAGAACACGGACTTCTCGATTTCCAGGAGCTCTCCGGCACGGTCGGGTTCGTTCAGGCGGAGACAGGAAAACAGCGCCTTTGTCCAGAAGCGCTTCTGGGCCTCGATCTCCATGCCTGTGAAGTTGTCTGCAAGCCTCAGCGCACGGGCCGCGGCGGCGCAGGCGCGACCGATCCGCCGGGCAGACTCCTCCAGGAACGCCTTGGGAAGCTCCAGGCTCCCCGGTCGGGCGAGCTGGTCGAGCACGATCGAGCAGGTCCAGGCGTCCGGCGTGAGCAGCAGGTCCCTGACACGCTCTGCGGCGTTCGGATCGTTGCTGGCGCAGAGGATCCGGATCCACTCCTTCCGCAAGCCGGCCGGACAGCCCCCCGCGAAGGCCCGGGTGGACATGGCCAGCTCCACACCGGCGGCGCGGAACGCGTCGAGCGCGGCCCGGCGGTATTCCGGCCGGAAGGACAGGGTGTAGCAGGTGTCGTACAGAGCCTCGTGTTGCATCGAGCCGACGTAGCCGATGGCATCCCTGACCACCTCGGGTTCGCCGCAGGAGAGACAGGCCGCGAGCACGACGCCGCGGGCAGGCACGTCCAGTCGTTCCGCAAGCCGCAGGGCCAGGCGTTTCTCGTGCAGACCGCCAGCGATCAACTGATCCAGCAGGTCGGAGAATTCCTTTTTCCGCAGACTCTGGGCGCTCACGTCGAGCAGGATGCATGCCGTGGCGGTCTGCACCGGCCCCGTGGCGCGCAGCTGGGTCTGCTTGCCGAGGATCTCACGCAGGTGCGCCGGCAGGTTCGGCGCTGCATCGAGGACCCTGATGGCCATCCGTGCGTCGAAGGCGTTTTCGAGGATCCGCGTGAAGAAGGCCTCCTGATCGGCAGCGGGCACGAAGCGGGCCAGCTCGACGGCCTTGACCGCGCAGAGGGAGAAAGAGTGGCCCTGATCCGGGCGATGCCAGAGCGCCTGCAGATCAGCCAGGCGCAGCTCGTTGTATTCCGACAGCAGGGTGGCGGCAAAGATCGCCTCGTCGGGCTCGCTCGACAGCAGGCGCTGCCGCAGATGGGAAACCACGCGTCCGTCCGGGGCGATGGCCAGGTTGTGGGACAACTCAGGGGAGAGCGTCTTCTTGCGGAGGGCCGTCTGGAGCTCGTGCATGTAAGCCGAGGCAGCCTTGTGGCCGGAGTAGACGAAGGCCAGGCAGATGCAGGCTGTGACACCGGCAATGAGGGGAATGCCTCCACCGGCGACCGGGATCAGGGCGAAGCTGGCCAGGATTGTGCCCACCGGCGTGACCACTGTGCGCAGCAGCATGCTCGTGGCCTCCTTCTCCAGCGGGGAGAGCGGCATGATCAACTGGTTTCGGGCGTTGATGTACACGGTGGACTTGAGCGTGGCAGAAGCGATGGCGATGATCGCGACCGGGAGGAACATCGGCGCGAAGACCAGCACCGGCATGGCACCGAGCATGAACACGGGCATGAACCACGTCATCCGCGGCACGCCCACGCGGCGCATCAGTTTTCCCATGATCAGGGTCTGCAGGAAGAAGACCGTGAGGTTGGTGTAAAAGTAATATTTCCCCATGAAGGCGGCGATGGCGTCCCGCGTCCAGCGCTCCTGCAGGGATTTCTTGAACATGAAATCCATTCCCAGGAAGACCGGGATCGCCAGCAGGACGAACACCGTGAGCCACAGGGCCAGACGGTTCTCCCGAAGCGTGGTGAAGCCGCGTCGCCAGATGGAACCGCCGCCGCCCTTGCGGCTCCGGGGCACCTCCTGAAGCGGGGGGATGGGGACGAACAGCAGGGCCACCACCAGGACCATCAGCAGCACCAGAAGCGCCTGGCTGCCCAACGTGATCGCCAGGACCCGGACGATCTGTCCTCCCAGCGCGCTGCCCAAACTGAAGCCTGCGGCGATGACCGGCAGGATCACCTTCGCACGGCGTGAGATGAACGTCTGGGTGGCGTGGTGCCACAGGAAGATGTTGATGAACAGTCCCACCATCTTGACCCAGGTGGAGTACAGGAAGACCACCACCGGCGGGTTGCCGAGTCGATCCAGGAACAGGCCGGGGACCAAGCCCACAAGGAACACCAGACAGACCAGACGATCTCCCTGCTGCTCGCCGAAGCGCGCGATGACGCGGGTGTACGGAATGGAAAAGAAGACCGTCACCGCTGCTGCAACCGCATAGAACCATGGCAGGTTGTTGGCCGGAAAGCGTGAAAGGAACAGGGAGCTCTGGTACGAGAAGGCGACCACAACGATGACCGACGCGAAGAGGGCCCGTATCGTCAGCAGCAGGACGGGGCGTCGCTCGTCGGTTCCCAGGTCGAGAAAGGGTAATTGTCGCCTTGCCAAATTGACACCTGATTCCCCGACTCGGGTCAGGGGAGGAGCACGGAGGCCGGCACCTGGGAAGGAGGCTGGTTCAGATACCAGATGGTGCCGCCGGCAGCAAGCACCACGCCTGCGGCCAGGGTGATCACCCACCATTTCTTGTACCAGACGCCTGAGGGGGCGGCGCCGACCGGGGACAGTTGCGCGTCCAGACGCATCCGGGAGTTGGGAACCAGATCCACGGTCGCCTGGAACGGGATGAACCCGGGTTTCTGCAACTGGATGCTGTATTTGCGGGGTGCGTCAAGTTTGAGCGGTTCGATCGGCGTTTGTCCGACGGTGCGGGCGTCCAGTTTCACGGTGGCGCCCTTCTGGTTCGAGGTGATGTGGAGGGTGCCGAAGCGCCGGAAGGACTCCTCGGGGTAGATCTTTCTCAGCAGTTGGTAGATCTGCAGCTTGGTGAGCTGGCCACCGAGTTTGATGTCCAGGTCGACGGTGCCGGCGGTCTTCTGCTCGGCCACCAGGATGCGGTTGATGTTGATCAGCACGGTCCCGAACTCGGTCATCCGGATGACCAGAATCTCCGAGGCGCCCAGCTTCCTGCCGAGCCTGGCAAAGCAGGAGATGTCCTCTTTGCACTCGGATACGCGTGCGTCGAGGCCCGCACCCATCATCCGGCGACAGTCCTGCGGGGACAGCACGTCGGAGTTGGACTTGCTGCGCAGAAGCTCCACAAGACGATCCGCCAGGTCCGGCAACTCTGCCACGCCGGCCCGGTACTCCAGGACGGCGATCGAGGGACGATTGCCTGCCGCGGCCGACAGAGGAAGGGTCCAGAGCGTGAGAAACAGGATAAATAGCTTCATGGCGTTCCGTACACGATCGAGAGCTGGGTGGGAATGAAGGAAATGGAGGTTGTCTCGATGCTGCCCATGTTGTCGCTGCAGTAGGAACCCGAAAATCCGCCCTCGGGCGGGGTGTCGTCGAGGTGGTTGTCCACCGGGAAGCAGGCTGTCCGGACACGCCGGTCGAGCATGGCGAGGCGGGGGGCGACAAAGAGTACGGAGTGGCCCCACCGGAATCGACGAGGAACGGTAGTAGGCCTCGGCGGCCACGACCAGGCGCGTGCCCTGGGCCGACATGCCCAGGAAGCGGGGAAGGACGCGCTCGGGTGCCTGAAGGATCAGCAGGCTGGTGCCTGCGGGCATGGTGGACGGCTTGTAGGCGACGGGCTCGCTGGGATAGTCGAGAACCAGCGTCCGGGCGTTGGGCGACAGTTGCGGTGTGAGGGTGTAACGCTGCAGCAGCAGCTTGGCCGCCGACCACTGCGGATTGACGGTGTCGGCCGCGG
This sequence comes from Deltaproteobacteria bacterium HGW-Deltaproteobacteria-22, assembly GCA_002841825.1. Lineage (GTDB taxonomy): Bacteria > Myxococcota_A > Polyangia > HGW-17 > HGW-17 > HGW-17. The sequence goes on from PHAZ01000078.1 coordinate 25,944, forward strand.
TCACGCACGCCACGGTGAGCATGGTGCTGTCCGCGAGAAGCCGGACCGGGCGCAGGCAGGGCGAGAGGTTCAGCAGTGCGAGCACCACCGACGGACCGGTCGTGCCGGGCCTCATGGCGGTGATTTCGGTGGAGCAGGGATGTGCCAGGTACAGGCGGTTCTGTGCGATGTCGACGGTCAGGGCGGAGGCGTAGGCGCTCAGCGTGTTTGTGGCCGCGATCTCCACGTCGCCGTCGGACTGCAACGGCTGCGAAATCAGGAACCAGGTCAGCGCAGAGGAGGGGGCCGCATCGCAGGTGTCGTGCCGGTACTGTGTGGAGGAGAGGATCACCACGGAGTCCTCGGAGAAGAAGCCGGCTGCGATCGGGGACGAGACCTCCTGGTAATGGAAGGATCCCTGGCGGTTGGCTCCCTCGAGGAAGTCGGAAACATTGAGGAAGGAGGCCCAGTCGCCCGCCTCGGACAACAGCAGGAGGGTGGAACCGTCCGGGGAGTACTGCAGGGATGAGACGCGGTCCGGGCGCGCGAGCTGGAACTCCACGACCTTCTGATGGTTTCCCGTCATGTACATCCAGAGCTTGACGGTGCCAGATGCATTGGCCGTGAGCACGGCGAGCATTCTGCCGTCGGGAGACACGGCTGTGGCCGAGGTGATGTCCGCGGGAGTGCCCACCATGATGTTGTCGAAGGCCGCCAGGCTGGAATCAAGCTCCGGATGGAGCACGGGCAGTTCGGTGCCGCCGGTCGCGAAGATGAACGGGAACCGGAGCGGCACCTCGATGCGCGTGGGGTCCGATGGGCCGATGCGGAAGCGGTTCCGGAACTCGCCATAGGCCACCAGGGCACCGGAGTAGGACTTGGCTGCGATGGAGGCGCTGGAATAGACCCCCGTCGGGATGTTGCCGAAACCCATGCGGTGATCGCCGGACAGATAGGTTTCTGTCCCCTGTTCCACGGAGGAAGAGGATGTAAGGGTGAGCGTGAACGCCGAAAGCGCCGGGTTGCGCAGGGGATTGAGCGCGGTGTCGTTGACCTCCACGTCCAGGTCGATTTCCAGCGCCCCGTCGTGCGAACAGGAAAGCGCGAGCGCCAGCAGGAATACGGGGAGAATGCGGATTGAAAACCAAGCTGGAAACATGGTCCGAATCATATACATAAACGGAAAATGCACAAGTCAAAAACCCCGGTGGAGCTTCAGCCGGAGGCTTTCGTTCGTTGGGCCAGCGGGCCATGTGCACGATGCGTCGGGGTTTGCGCCCGGAGCTGGAAAACCGTGAAAAGGCAAATTGCATCGTAAAATTGCAACTGTCCATCTGTTGAATTTCTGCTTTGACATCGGCGAATCGAATCGCTAAGTTCAGTTCTGTCGCAGGGCATTCGGTCCTTCGGCTACGCTGCGGAATCCGCAAAGAGAGTGCATGATGAACGAATGGATCAGGGACCTGATTGAGTTTGCCATCGAAAAGGAACAGGAAGCGGTGGACTTCTACACCAAGCTTGCCACGCGGGTGAAGGACAGCGCCGTCGCGGCCGAACTGCACCGGCTCGCCGACATGGAGCGGATGCATAAAGCCAAACTGCAGAAGATCGACTCCACCGATCCGTTCTGGCAGCGGAAGCACATCACCGATCTGAAGATCGCGGACTATGTTGTGGAGAGCGCCCCGTCGGAAGGGATGTCGTTCCAGGACGTGCTGTCGATCTCCATGAAGCGCGAGCTGGCCGCCCAGCGCCTGTATGTCGACTTGGCCCGCGCCGTCGACGACCCGGAGCTGCAGAAAATGATGCTCGTGCTGGCCGAGGAGGAGTCGGCGCACAAGCACTATTTCGAGACCCTGTGGGACGAGCATGTCCTGATGGATAACTGAGTTCAACCCCTTCAACCCGAGGAGTTTCAGCATGAACAAATACATCTGTACGGTTTGTGGCTATGTGTATGATCCCGCCAATGGTGATTCCGAAAACGACATTCCGGCCGGCACCGCGTTCGAGGATCTGCCTGCCGACTGGCGTTGTCCGGTTTGTGGTGTAAGCAAGGACCATTTTGAGGTGGACAACTAGTCCTCACCCCCCAACATCGAAAAAGGAGTCTCAACATGCCAAGCATCCACGGTACACAGACGGAAAAGAACCTGCTCGCTGCGTTCGCAGGCGAGAGCCAGGCCCGCAACCGTTACACGCTTTTCGCAGCCAAGGCCCGCACCGATGGGTATGAACTTGTCGCCCAGATCTTCGAGGAGACCGCGCGCAACGAGCTGGCCCACGCCAAACGCTTCTTCAGTTTTCTCGAGGGGTATCCGGTGCAGATCACCGCGACCTATCCGGCGGGCAAGGTAGGCACGACCTTGCAGAACCTCGATGCGGCCCAGAACGGCGAGCACGAGGAAGGTGAAGTGCTCTACCCGGAGTTCGCCACCGTGGCCAGCAACGAAGGGTTCACTTCGGTCGCCGCGGTGTTCAACCTGATCGCCAGCATCGAGAAGGCTCACCGTGATCGCTACAAAAAGTATCTCGAGTTGGTTGAAGCCGGCTGGGTCTTCACCGGCACGACGACGGCCACCCTCTGGATCTGCTCCAACTGCGGCTACATCACCGCAGGAACCCAGCCTCCGGCAGTCTGCCCCGTGTGCATGGAAGACAAGACCTATTTCACCCAGCTGTAATCTTGACGTGGACCGGCTGGTCCGATCCAAAGGAGACATTATGAACCAGGCTCTGTTGAATATTCTGGAAATAGCCCTCACCATGGAAGAAAAGGGCTATTCTTTTTATAACAAGGTCGTCAACACCACCCAAAACCCCCTGGGACGTGCGATGTTCGGCCGGCTGCGCGATGACGAACTGGTGCACATGGAGCGCATCAAGACCATCATCGCCGGCATCCAGGGCGGTTCCGAGTGGAAGATCAACTACGACCTGCTCCCCAGTCGCGGACAGTCTACCGCGGAGATGTTCCGGGAGCTCGCCCGTTCCCACGCCCAGGAGTTGACCCCCGACGCCGATGACGTCGAAGCCATCAACGTGGGTCTGGACTTCGAGGCCAAGGCCGTTACGTTCTACGAGGAGCACCTCAAGGACGCACAGGACCCGCTGGAGCAGGAGTTCATCCGCAAGATGATCGTCGAGGAGAAGGACCACCACGACACCTGCCTGGAACTGAAGCGGTTCTATGCCGATCCGGCTGCTTTCTTCGTCGAACTTGAACATCCGCACATGGATTGATCTTTCTGTGAAAACAGCTTGATTTTCACGGCCGCGTCAGCCAAGGTGCGCAGGAGGCGTCGGAACGCCTCAGGCGTCGGAACGCCTCAGGCGTCGGAACGCCTCAGGCGTTGTGCGCCGATGAGTAGATTTCCCCGGTTTCCCCGAGTTAGGCCGGTGCTTCAGTCGCTCCTGTGTTCGTTGCCCCCCTGACGACACCGGGTGGAGAAGTACCGGCCCTTTTTTTTTATCCCTTATTTTTCCATTTGCGCAGGTCGGGTGGCAGCGCCATCAGGCCGAAAAGGCCCAGCCCCAGATACAGGAACGTCTGCACTGCGTGAAGGGTCACGACGAAGGCCATCCCGGGGCCTGTCACCATGGCCGAAGAGAACCGGGTGGAGAGCCCCAGGCGTGCGAACTCGTGGAAATTCCCCACGTGTCCCGGCGCGCCGGGGATGAACACGCCCACGGCCGAGAAACCCAGCACGAGCAGCGCCGAATCGGGTCCTGCCGGGAGCCCGAAGGAGTGGGCCAAAAACAGGATCCCCACGGCGTTGGCACCCCAGTAGCCGAAGGTGTAGGCGACCGCTGCGGACAGGTGATGTGAGGCCAGGGAACTCTTCAGGCCCAGGGCCAGCCTGCCCGTGATGCGCTCAAGTTCCGCGTTCAGCCTCTGTGCGAACACAAAACGGCGGGCCAGCATTGGCAGCCCCGTGAGCCTGAACAGTCCGGGCCAGGCGGACTCGGGGGCTTTCGCGATGAAGATCAGCACGCCCAGCAACACCAGGAAGATCAGGGATGTGATTCCCCAGATACCCAGGGCCCATGCGGGCACGGAGAAGTCGTCGCGAAAGAAACGCCAGGCGAAGGCCGAGGCGATGGCCAGCACGATCCACAGTCCGTCGAGGACGCGTTCAACGAGCAGCGCGCCGAAGACCGGACCGAACGAACTGTGTCCGGGCTTGCCGCGGAAGAACGCCGGCCGGACCAGCTCCCCGGCCCGCAGGGGGAACAGGATCACCGCGGCGAAGCCGATCCAGGAAGTCAGCCGCAGGGTCCGTTGGTTGAAGTCCGGCGGAATCAGGGGGCGGATCATGCGTTCCCAGCGCAGGGCGCGCAGGTGCACCATGATGAGCATGCACAGCACGAAGCCCGCAAACCACGATGGATCGAGCAAACTGAACGAGGCGAGAAAAAGATCCCAGTCGACGTCCCGGAGGGCGAACCAGCCGAACACCAGGCTGATGGCCGTGAAGAGCCAGATCATGGACGATTCCGGGGAGAAGTCCCCATCTGCTCCAGGATCCGGCGCGGGTTGGTGCCGAGGAAGCGGTCGAGCACGTCCTCGCCGAATCGACCGCGGGTCCAGTTCATGGCCTTGGCGAGCCGCTTCACCGTGTGATAGGTGTGCATGTCGGTGGCGAAGAGGCTCACCAGATCTTTCTCGAAATATTTGATCGCCCGCGAACGCTGTTCGAGATCGCTGTTTTCCTTGAGAAAAGAGGTCAGGTTCACCTGCAGGAAAAAGTCCTCGCTGACGCTGGCCAGGATCTTGTGGTTGAGGTTCCGGTACCGCTCGACGTGCGCGATGATGGGGGAATACCCCTCCATCTGGACGCGGAACAGCGCGGTCTTGAACGATTTTTCGTCGATGGAGGGGGGGAACTCCAGCAGGAACGTATCGGAGTCGCGGATCGTGGGGACGGTCTTTTCTCCGAGACGGGCCGACAACTGGGCGTCGTAGTAGTTCTCGGCGCCCAGCAGGAGTTCAACGTCGGGGAAGAGATCCTCGACCTCCTCACAAACGGCGGCGAAGACCTGCTCGATCGAGGGGCGGGAAGGATTGATCGAGTCCTGTTTCTGGTGAGGGGTGCACACGAGTGTCGTGAACCCCAACTTGGACAGTTCCTCCACCATCCGGATCGTCTCCACCAGGGAAGCGGAGCCGTCATCAAGGCCAGGAAGCAGGTGCAGGTGAAAGTCGATGAAGGGAACGGTCATCAGTTTGAGGGGAAGCTCAGTCGAGTTGACCCATCAAGATCGAATAGGAAAGCTCGCGCATGATTTCCATGGGTTTTCCATGATATGGCTCAAGATTGCAGGCCGTGATGAACTGATCGTGAGCGGCCTTGAAGTCGCGCATCTCGAAGAACACCAGCCCAAGCAGGTAATGTGCCAGGGCCCAGTGATCGAAGTCCCACTTGGCCTTCATCAGGAGCTCCACGGACTCGGGGTGGTTCCCTTCGTGGAACCGGCGCACGGCAAGGAGGCACTTTTCGAAATAGAACACTTCCCTTTCCATGACGAAGTGATCCGGAAGTTCGGTCTGATCAGGATTCATGCCCACGCACAGGAATGCGGCCGTGGGAATGAGGTTTCCTGGCGGCGATTGTCTGATCTGGCGGGCACATTCCAGAATGTCGGTGCGGATGCGGGCTCCGCTGATCTGAGAAAACAGGGGTTCCAGAAGGGTGGTAATCGTCATGGTCGCTTCGGCTCCGGTATTTCGTCCCAGGAAATGACTTCGCCGGATCCCCGGATCCGGACTGTAAAACCAGTCTGTAACAATACACGCTTTTTCGTTCGGGTCAACGCTTGCGCATCTTGACTCTGGCCGTGTCATACCGTATTCTCCCGAGCTGAGGTTGGGATTCCAATGACAGAGTATGCATTGAGAATTATTTCAGGCAAGTACCAAGGCGGCCAGTTCAAGATCAAGGACGACCGGGATATCACCGTGGGCCGCTCCTCCGATGCCGAAAGGGTTCTGGTGGAGGACATGGTCTCCCGTTATCATTCACGGATCACCAGCCGAGCCGGTGTTCTGGCCATCGTGGACCTCGGCTCCACCAACGGCACCTTCGTCAATGGCGAGCGTGTCGGCAAGAGTCCGGTGGAACTGAAAGAGGGAGATCGCATCCTGATCGGCACCTCGGTGCTGAAGATCATCGCCATCGAGGAGACGGCCGCCGAGATCGAGGACTCCCAGGAGAAGGACTCCGGTCCCAACTCCCGCCGCTCCACCATGTCCATCACGCGGCACATGTCCGGGTCCATCGACGAGATCCCGCTGCCGGATCTGCTCCAGTTGCTGTCCACCTCCCGCAAGTCCGGCGTGCTCTCCGTGCACTCCAGTCCCATGGAAGGACGCATCTACCTGCGCAACGGCAAGGTCTACTACTGCTCCCTCAACGACAACTTCGATCTCGACCCCAGCAAGGCATTCTACCGCCTGATCACCTGGACGTCCGGCACCTTCGATCTCCTCCCTCCCGATGACACGGAATTCCTCAATGAGATCAAGGACGGAACAGAGAGTCTGCTCATGGAGGGCATGCGCATCTTCGACGAGATCAACCGGTTGAAGAAGGATCTTCCCCCGGCCGACTCCAAGATCTCGCTCGCCGTGAGTATCACCAAGCCGCTGCGGGATCTCAATCCGAGCCAGCTCGACGTGCTCCAGCTCGTGCACAACCACGGCAAGTCCAAGACGATCCTCGACCGCAGCACGCTCTCCGACCTTGATGTCTACGAGATTCTCCTGATGCTCAAGGAAAACCAGTACATCCAGTTTTCCTGAGGCCCACTGGTTGAGGCCCCATGCGGCCCCGGCAATTTTCCACTCGAGAATGAGAAAAGACAGCTCAGAAGCCTTCTGAAGGAGCCAGGGGCGTGTTGGGCTGTGTCTCGACAGCAGGCTCCTCCGAGGGCTCCTCGATGATGCCGGCGCGCTGCGCGATCAGCGCCAGATACCGGCAGAATTCCCGCTGGTCCTCACCGGCCGCAGGCAGGTACGAGGCCTCGTAGGTCAGGCACTGACCCCACCAGACGCTGACCTCCCCGAGCAGCAGCCGTCGGGCGGTGTCGAGGTTCTCATCGTCGAGGAGATCCTCTGAGAAAAAGTTGCGATCCCAGATCGCCACCTGGGTGCAGGAGGATTCATCCAGCGGGCTCACCCTCGGCAGCGTGGGGAAGAACTGTCTGGACAGCGGCACCAGCGAGATCGGACAGCAGATCCAGTCCGGCTCCGACGTCGGTTCCTCGCCGATGCAGAGGCGGAGTCCGCCCAGTCGGCCGTCCTTGAGCGTGAACACGTCGAGGTGGACGGGGACTTCCTGTATCTGCCCGCTGTGGCGTGTCATCGGGCGGCCTGTGGAGGCTTCCTGCGTCAGGGGGGTCCCAAGCGCCTTGACCCAGGGGGCCGGATCGAACCTGGGCCGGCGGATCGGGTGTTCGTCCACCGAAGAGAAGGCTGTGCCGATGGCCAGAAGCGTCATCAGCGCCAGGAAGGGCAGGACCTCCATCTCCTGGTAGGGGGAGAAGCCCGTCACGATCCAGCACATCAGCAGGATGCCCAGGAAGATTCGCCATCGGCGCCGGCTCGACAGGAGCATCGCGATGGAGTAAAATGATGCCCACAGCGACAGGAAATAGAGGAACAACCAGAAGTTTTCCAGCGGCAGGGACACGCGCCAGCCCGCGAACCACAGGGAAGTGGCAAACGAGGAGTCCATGCGGAAGAACAGCGCGACTGCCAGGGTAAGGCCCAGCGAGACGGCCAGCGGCACAGGCCGCGCCCTCGGCCCCCCCCCCGGAGGTTTCCCGGAACCAGCGGTCACATGTCCGGGTTCCGTGGAACCCGTCGTTATCTGGCCTTCGTGAGGAAGAATGTCAGGATCTCTGACATCACCATGGGCCGGGTCAACGTGCGATCGGCGCCCAGGAGCCCCTGCAGGTGTCAGCAGGGGCCATAGGAGACCCTGGAACAGGAACAGGGAATTACCCGTCGAGAAGAGGGTGCCGGCCCAGGACTCGGTACCGGGCATGCCCGGGGCCTGCGGGTTGAGCAGCCTGGCGAAGATCAGCAGGACCGACGGGCTGCAAAGCAGCATGTAGAAGAGCACGCTTCGCCGCGTGGGAAACTGCAGCGAGGCGTGCCACAGGAACAGGAAGGTCAGGATCAGCAGGGAGATGGTCCCGATGTAATACCACAGCAGGTGACCGGCCATGTGCGTCGGGATGAGCAGCCCGTTGAGCGCGAGGGCCGGAAAGGCGAAGAACAGGATCAGGCTTAGCATCCACCGGTGAAAACGCACCCGTGTCGGGGCCCGCAGGATGAACACCGAGAAGAAGAACAGCAGGAAGAAGGAGAGAATCTGGCTCAGGTAGACGAAGAACGTCGCCGTCGGCACGAGGATCTCGAACACGGGAGGGATCTTCTCGAGCTCGTGGCTCGGGCGCAGTTCGTACAGGAGAATCCGGTGCACCACGCCCTCAAACCACAGGGCGGCGAACCAGAACGAGACGGCCCAAAGGCCCCCCCTGGGGAACCACGCCGCCATTGATGGGAGTTGTCCGCTATTTGGCTTCGTTGAGACCAAATTTTTTCTCCATGGATTCGTAGTAGTCGATGATGCTGCGGACGTACTCACGCTTCTCGAGGTAGGTGCGCGGGAAGAAGGAGCGCTTGAACCCGTAGATGACGTAGTTTTTCAGTTCGCGTGAGGAGATCCCGAACGCGTCGACCGCCTTTTCCAGTTCGTCGGTCACGGTCGTGTTCGACACCAGCCGGTTGTCGGTGCAGAAGGTGACCGAGAGCTTGGCCTTTCGCATCTTGTTGAAGGTGTGGTCTGAGAGCGTCCTCAGTTCCGGGTTGGTCTGCATGTTCGACGTGAGGCACACCTCGATGGTGATGCGACGGTCGGCGATGTAGCCTGAGAGGTCGGCGATGTAACCTTCGCGGTCGGCGATGGTCGGGTCGCTGATCTTGTCGGGATTGAACAGGTAGAAACCATGGCCGATGCGGTCGGCGTGGCAGTCGGTGATGGCCTGGAAGATGCTCTCCGGGCCATAGGCCTCGCCGGCATGCACGGTCTTCTGGATGAAGTTCTTGTGAGCCAGGCTGTAAGCCTCCTTGTGGTCATCGGCGGGATAGCCGTTCTCGGCGCCGGCAAGATCGAAGCCGACCACGGGCACGCCGAACTCGTCCCG
>PHAZ01000079.1 GCA_002841825.1 Deltaproteobacteria bacterium HGW-Deltaproteobacteria-22
GGGGTGTCCAGCCGACCGTCGGACCGGTCGGACGACAGGACCCCTAGCCGCAATGGGTATTCTCAACCATTATTACGAATAATCATTCGCCTATGTCCATAATGATCTTGCCCTGGTCGGCGGGACAGGTCCTAGAACTGGAAATAGATGAAAGGGACGACGTCGGTGGAGGCGACCTTCTGAAGGAAGAAGGCGAAGCCCAGGATCAAACCGGCCTGCACCGGCGACCACAGGCGCGAGAACCACGCCACGCCACGCTCGGTCCAGGTCCTCGGGAAGCCGTGGAACAGGAAGCCGACGGACAGCACCAGGGCGACGGTCCAGGGCAGGTTCATCAGTCCGGAGGGTCCGTCCAGGGCACGGCCGAGCACGGTCATGGCCCGGGAGAAGGAGCCGGCGCGGAAGAACACGAACGCGAACACGACGAAGTGGAAGGTGACCGCCGTGCGCAGGATCCGGGAGGGCCAGGAGGTCGCGGGGCGGTGCCAGCCCACGGTGCGCATGATCACCAGGCCCGCGCCGTGCAGAAAGCCCCAGAACACGAACGTCCAGGCCGGGCCGTGCCACAGGCCGCCCAGCAGCATGGTGATGGCCAGGTTGACCTGGGTGCGCACGGCCGAACATCGGCTCCCGCCCAGCGGGATGTACAGGTAGTCTCGCAGCCAGGAGGACAGGGAGATGTGCCAGCGGCGCCAGAAGTCCGACAGGTTCTGCGCCAGAAACGGCGCGTTGAAGTTCTCCGGCAGGTGGAAGCCCAGCAGGAGCGCGCTGCCGATGGCGATGTCACTGTAGGCCGAGAAGTCGCAGAAGATCTGCAGCGTGTAGCCGTAGATGCCCGCGACGGTCTCGGGGGAGGACATCATCTCGGGGGTGTCGAAGACGCGGTCCACGAGGTTGATCGCGAGGAAGTCCGCGATGACGATCTTCTTGAACAGGCCGATGGCGATCAGGGACATGGCGCGGGCCGCCTGGGCATCGGTCAACTCCCGGGGCCGGTCCAGCTGCGGCAGGAAGTCCACCGCGCGCACGATGGGGCCGGCGACCAACTGCGGGAAGAAGCTCACGTACAGTGCGTAGCGGACCGGCGAGGGCTCGGGCTCGAGGTGGCCGCGATAGACGTCGACGAGGTAACTGAGCGACTGGAAGGTGTAGAACGAGATGCCCACGGGCAGGACGATCTTTTTGGCAAAAGTAATGGAAAACGGCAGGGACGCGTCGAAGATGTCGAGCAGGATCTCCAGCGAGGACAGGGAAAACCATGTATATTTAAATATTGCCAATACCAGCAGGGACGCACCCACGCCGGCGATCAGGTAAAGACCCTTGCGGTCCGGATCGGTGCGGATCCGCGCCGCGCACACCCAGGTGACGGCGATGACCCCGAGGATCAGGCTCAGGTACGCCGGGTTCCAGAAACCATAGAAGAACAGGCTCGCGGCCAGCAGCAGCCAGCGCTGGAAGGCCGGACGGCGCACCAGGGCCCAGAAACCCCAGAACACCACCAGGAAGAACAGGAGATAGGCGACGCTGTTGAAGAGCATGGTTCAACTCACAGGGAACCGACGGCCAGCAGCAGGTCGTGGTAGATCAGGTTGCCCATCAGTTCGCCGCCGTCGGACGTGATGTGGGTCAGGTCGCCCATGGCCAGGCGCGGGCGGTGCTCGTACCATGAAACGATCGCGGTCTCGCCTCCCATGGCTGCGAGGGTGTCGAACCAGGCGCAGCCGGCGGCCAGGGCGGCCTCCTTCTGGAGCCGCGCGATCTCGAGGATCACCGGCAGGGTGCGGTAGCGGCCGTTGCGCTTCTCGACCTTGTCCGAGGGGCCCACGACCAGGCAGGAGAGCGGACGGGTTGCGCGCATGCGCGTGAAGAAATCAATGATCAGGTCGCGGTAGTTATCCTCCACGCCGGTGTCACTCTCGTTGAGCCCGAACTGGAAGGCGACCAGATCCGGCGCGCGGGCGGCCACCTCGGCCCGCAGATGGTCCGCGGGGAGGCTGCTCCAGTTCTCGTAGCGGGCCCCCGTCAGGCTGATGCTGTCGACGACCACGCCCGGTCCCTCCTTTTCCAGGAACACGGCGTTGAGGCGCAGGACGCCGCCGGAGACGCTCTCAAGGACCAGCTCGCGTCCGGAGGGCACCGGCACGCGGACGAAGTCCTCGCGGAACTTGTCACCGCGGGTCTCCACGACGCGGACACGCTTTTGGCCGGCGACCACGGCGAAGGCGCCCCCTTCGGGGTGACGCAGGAAGTGGATCTGGACCACGTCAAAGGAGGTGGCCGCGCTCTTCAGTTGGAACTTCACGGTGTTGCCGGTGCCCTGGTGACCGATGGCGATGCCGCCGAAGCCATAGCGTCGATCCCGCGACGGATGGCTGATCGGACAGTACGGTCTCCAGCCCGGCGAGAGCGTCAGGCCGACCTGCGCGTGGTAGTGCCATGGCCTCAGCGGGTAGACGGCCACATAACCGGGTCCACCGCAGCCGAACGCCTGCTGGAACCGGTTGCGCAGCGTGGAGGTGATCTTGTCCCCGGAGGTGATCGAATCGGCGAAGTAACTGATGCGCGTGAGCTCCCGGCCACGGCGGGTCAGATCGAGGCGCTCGATGAACCGCGAGAGCGCGTGGGAGCCGTCCCGGACCCCTGGCAGGCAAGGCACGGTCAGGTGGCCGAAGCGCCGCAGCGTCTTCGGGTCGCGGCTGCAGGGTTGCTGCACATGTCTGGCCTGCTTTCCGGCCGCGGGGGGAGTCCGGGCGCGGACGGCCTGCTCGGCCTGGGCGATTTCCGAGCGCACATCGGTCGCATCGGGGATCCGACCGGCGGGACGTTCGTTAAATTTAAAAAATGCGGCGAAGGACGGCCAGGGATTCACGGCGGCCGGCAAAAGTATGGAACCGGCAAGAACCAATATTAAAATATAAGACACCAGGAAGGGCTTTTTGAAAAACGCGGAATCCGGCAATCGAAGTCTTGGCCACATGGGAACCACCACGCCGTCAGGGCGTCAGGACAACGGTGCATATCACAGCCTCGGATTTCCTCCAACTGTCCAGAAGAGATTTCCACTTTTCGCCGGGAGGGTGTCGCCGGAACCCCCTGAAACCCCCCGCAGGGCCGCCGGAGGGGTGATTTTCTGTGACCCATATCACCTGCGGGGCCACCAGAACGCCCCGAAAGTGAAGATCCTGGAATTTCCTTTGATTTTCGGAGTTTTCCGGAATTTTTTCATGGCACTCTCCAATTTGCCGTGTGCCAAGTCACAGACGACGGGCCCGGTTTCGTCCGCCTTGAAAATAGCAGGTGAATTGTTCTTGACTGCTTTTTGGAACTGTCCTACACAAACGGGGTGCTTCCCCACGGCGAAGTACCTTTCAAAGGAGCCCGATCGTGAAGAACCTGAAGGTAATCATTCCATTTTTCCTCACGCTTCTCATCGCGCAACCCGGTTGGTCCAAACCCGAATCCGAGGAAGATATTCCCGCTGTCGACGACAATGACACCTCGGTGGAGGTGAAAAAAGACGCCGGCGAGACAAAATCCGAGAAGCCCCATTGGCATGGATTCTCCCTGAGTCTGGGCCTGGGCAGCAACCATGTCCTCAACGCCGAGCCCGAGAACGCCAACTGGTCGACCTCGTACTCGCTGCGCGCGGGCTGGAAACTGGGAAAGATGCTGTTCTCTGAGAACAAGCACCTCAAGCCGCTGATGCTGTCGGCTTCTTTCAGTTTTTCCAATGAAATCATGGGTAATGATCCCCGCTACCGTTCGCAGTTCTTCAACGACACCGAACTGTACACCAACAACCTCAGTTACCTGGGCGTCAACGACTCGATCCTGAGCCGCGCCGAGGCCGATGCGCTGGATCGTCGCGTCGACGGCACGCAGCGCCGCCTGGACTACAGCGACATCAACATCACCTTGGCCCACGGCAGCCTGTTCACCATCCCGGGCGCCGGGATCGAGGTGTCCGGTTCCATGGGCTTCCTGATCCCGCTGTCGCTGACCTCGCGCAACGTGGGCCTGAACACCAAGTGGGACACCGGCCTGGACTTCTCCCGCACCTTCAAGGTGGGAGGCCGGGACCTGACCCTGTCCTACGGCATCACCTTCTCCTACTACTTCTACAAGTACAAGACCGCTCTGATCAATCACATGAGTGAGCCCGTTCTCGTCAACGGCATCCCGGTGGACACCATCGAGAACGAGTCCGTCGCGCGCATGAACGAGTTCGGCTTCACCAACATGTTCTCCGTCGGCTACTCGCCGGCCAAGAAGGTCAACCTGTCGGTCGCCTACGGCCTGCTGACCCTTCGCTCCTACAAGCTCGACAACTGCCTGTACACCACGCCCAGCGGCGAGGTCATCGACGTGTGCGCCTCCACCACCGACGTGCGTGGCTACGATCCGGGCGGCCGCGGCCGTCGCGACTACCAGATGTTCTCCGCCGGCGTCACCTACAAGGCGCTGGATTACCTGACGCTCGGTCTGACGCTGAACTCGTTCACGCCGCAATTGAAGGCCAACACCGAGGATTATCAGCAGCCGTTCCTCAGTTTCGACCGGAACAATTATAGTTCGCTCATGTTTAATATCAGTTATTCTGTGGACGCTTTTTATAACAAGGTATTGAAGTAATCACAGGAATTGGAGGTAGGTCAATATGTTGAAAAATCGCAAACTCTTCACAACAATGCTCATCGCCATGTTCATGGTGGTCATGGGCTGCGCCGAGGAACGCCCCCCGCGTTCGTATGTGCAGCCGCATGTGCTCGCCAAAACCGACTTCACCGGTGACTGGTACTACGCTCCCACGGTAGTCGATGTGGGCTTCGCGTCCACGGTGACCTTCATCGGTGAGACTTCCATGGACGTCGCCATCATCCGATGGGAAATCCAGGAAGACACCATCCTCGCCCGTCTGGCCTACGATCGCATCACCGGCGCCGAGGCGAGCTCGCATGAAGACTGGAAAGGCGAGATCGTCGGAGCCTGGGCCATCAACCACTTCGACATCATCCGCGACTACAACGCCTCCACCGGTGAAGAGACCAACATCATCCGCGAAACCACGGAGCGCCCCTGGTACCAGCGCGAGTTCATGCGCATCGACTGGTCCCAGAACAAGTCGACCTCCTGGGCCCTGATGTGGACCCACGTGATCAAGGTGGACTCGGCCAGCTACAATGTGACCGACCCCAACTCCCCGTACTATCCGAAGTACGTCCGCGACGCCCAGGGCGCCCTGAACTACATCGAGATCACCGACCATGTCATCATGGCCCCCGAGATGCGTACCCTCGACGGCTGGGATTTCATGGGCCTGACCGCGATCCCGGACTGCTTCTTCTACGGCACCACGACCTCCTGCAACGCTTCGCAGATCATGATCCGCCACTCGTTCCGCAAACTGAATCCGGACAACGAGTATGCGCCGCATCTGTACACCCAGCGTGAGCATGACAAGTTCGGCTTCTTCATGTCGAACCGCCTGACGTACAACCGTCAGTATGACATCCTCATCCAGGAACTGAAGCAGTATGCCAACAAGTGGAACTTCTTCGAGGAGACCTTCAAGAAGGCCACCTCCCAGACCCAGGCCACCCTGTATGCCGACACCGTGAACCACACGGCCGTCAACGGTGAGTACTTCACGTGCCCCGGCGGCACCGAGCCCTGCCGTTACCTGGACGACAACAAGAAGGTCTACATCATGGGCTTCCGTGTGTACGCCAACTCCGATGTCCTCCCCGATGACCGTACCTTCGTGCATTGCCCCGGCGACAACGACGACTATGGCAAGCCCCGTCCCTGCTTCTTCAAGGACGACGGCATGGTCTACGTCGCCGCCAACCCGGACTGGCTGCAGAACCCCGTCAAGGCCGAGCCCGTGCAGATGCGCTATGTCGACCGCACCATGCGCCCGATCGTGTACTACGCCAACTCCCTGACCCCTGACAGCATCGGTCACTGGGAGCTCGACGCCCAGGGCGCCCCCACCGGCAACATGACCGGCCCGCTGATGGACGTCATCGACGACTGGGCCAAGGCCCACAACGGCTGGCTCGACTTCCTGAAGGTCTCCCGCCTGGGCGCCGACGGTCGTGAGCAGCAGTCCGTGCTGATGTGCCCGTACGTCGCCAAGGACGACACCCGTACCTGGTACGCCTACGGCTCCAACAAGCAGGTCATCTGCGAAAAGGACGTCCGCCTGGGCGACCTCCGCTTCCCGCAGGTCGTGTGGGTCGACTCTCCCCAGCAGTCCTCCCCGCTGGGCTACGGCCCCCCGCTGCCGGACCCCCTGACCGGTGAGAGCATCTCCATGGTCGCCAACATCTACGGCGCCGCCCTGGACTCCTATGCCGCCTACGCCCGCGACGTGGTCCGTCTCCTGACCGACCCGAACATGCCCTTCGACGACTACCTCATCGGCGACTACCAGGCCGTCTGGACCGCCATGACCGGCCAGGGCATCCACAACAAGTCCCTCGACGGCCTCAACAACAACCAGTTCAATTGGCAGCGCACCGGTCAGGCCATGTCCCAGGACCGCATCCGCAAGTTGTTCCGCAACATGGACACCTCCTGGTCCCACGGCCTGGCTCCCGAGGCCCCGCTGGCCCTCGGCCAGGGCGAAGCCGCCTTCAAGAACTCCCTGAGCCGCCGCATGGCCGCCCTGGAAGTCTCCGGCGCCCTGGGCGACGGCACGGGCTTCTATCCCGGCTACAGCCGCCTGAACCGCCTGCGCAACACGCCCATCGAAGACCGCCTGATGACCCGCGACGTGCTGCTGGCCTCGGCCGCCACCCTGCAGGCCGCCGGCTATGACCCCCAGACCGTGGACGCCGGCGCCCTGCCTTACGGCTCGGCCATCCGCGCGAAGGTCTCCCCGCTGACCACGCTCAACCTGAAGTACCACCGCGCCATCAACGACCTCAAGTACAAGCACTTCGCCCAGAAGGGCTGCATCATGTACACCGAGTTCGCTCCGTTCGAGGATCCCGCCACCTACGGCGTGGCCAAGCAGTTGGTCGACACCTACTGCGGCGGCACCTGGGATGACGGCCAGGGCGGCTGGGACTGCGCCACCAAGATCTACGACGCCCTGCGCGCCGAGATCTACGTGGGCGTCACCATCCACGAGATGGGCCACAACCAGGGCCTGCGCCACAACTTCAAGGGCTCCTACGATGCGATGAACTACTACGACGAATACTGGGAAATCCGCAACCACGACGGCACGGCCGGTCCGCGCACGTCCGACCCCATCACCCAGTACGAGATCGAGAACCGCCTGGAAGACTACGCCTACACCTCCATCATGGACTACGGCGCCAAGTTCAACTCCGACTTCATGAAGCTGGGCCGCTACGACTTTGCCGCGATCAACTACGGCTACGGCGGCATGCGCCAGGTCTTCAACACCACCGGCACGGACATCCAGGGTCTGCGCGCGGTGCAGAACTTCTCCGAGTGGGGCTGGCCCACCGCGATGATCTTCTCGATCCCGCTGCAGGCCGTGCACTACACCCGCTTCCAGAACTTCGCCAACCTCAGCGAGTCCAACCGCTCCTGGGTCCCCAACAACTGGATCGTCTACAGCGTGTCCAACGACCTGCGCGTCACCGACGCCTCCCTGGATACGGCCGGCACCGGCCGTCTCATGATCCCCTACGGCCACTGCTCCGACGAGTTCCGCCAGAGCCAGTTGGGCTGCAACTACTTCGACAAGGGCGCCGACCTGTACGAGATCTCCAAGACCCTCGAAGAGATGTATGAGAACTACTACATCTTCAACAACTTCTCCCGCGGCCGCTACACCTGGGGCTGGGACGAAGGCGCCTACATGAGCCGCATCGCCGGCCGTTACTTCGACGTCCCCCAGAACCACGCCCAATACTACGCCCTCTACCTGGGCATCTTCCAGGATCAGTTGGGCCCGCAGATTGGTGGCGACACGGCCGTCGAGGACTTCTTCACCGATCCGGTCAACGGCTGGGGCTTCTGGACCGCCGCCGTGGCTGACATCTTCTCGATGTTCATGCGCGTGGTCACCATGCCGAGCCCCGGCTATTATGGCGAAGTCACCGGCCCCAACGGCGAGAGCTACTACAAGATGTCCGACGAGACGGGCGAATACTGCAACGGTATGGGCCCGGGCACCGACTGCGAGTTCCTGGTTCCCCTCATCGCCGGCAAATACATCGACGATTCGTGGGACTTCGACTACGGCTATGAGTGGTACATGAAGATCACCCGCCGCGGCCAGTTCTTCGACCGCCAGATCGCCATCCAGACGCTGGCCACCGCCGAGAACAACTTCATGGGTCGCGACACCCAGGAGGACAAGCGCCAGTACACGATCAACTTCGCCCGCCTGTTCCCCAACCAGATCCTTGATTACTTCGCGGGCCTCCAGACCAACGACTTCGACAAGATCGCCCCGGCCTTCTGCGGCACCGAGACCGTCAACGGCATCCCGTACGTCGCCCGGGTCGAGCACCCCTACGCGGCCGACCTCGACGCCCCGCGCTGCTCCACCCTCACCGGTGGCACGTACCTGGGCAACATCTACCCGAACAACACCTTCACGGTGCAGCTGTATTCCGCGGTCCTGGGCATGGCCATGTTCCCGATGAACTACAGCCAGGACTTCATCGACAAGTCCCGCATCTACGTCAAGGGCAATGGCGAAGGCATCGACTTCTCCCATCTTGACCCGGCCATGGTCATCGAGTTCGAGGATCCCCTGTCCAAGAAAGTGTTCGTGACCCTGCGCTACGACGACGCGGTGCAGAACGGCTCGACCTTCCACGTCAGCATCGGCGCCCGCATGCTCGACTACGCCGCAGACCTGCTGGGTCTGTACGAGACGGCGCAGGACGACTATGACAACACGGCCTCCGACGCCAACTACAACGCCCTGCAGATCGCCTACCGCAACTACAAGAACTATGTCGACAACCTCGAGATGGTTCGCGGTCTGACCCGCATGCTTGAGTGGGCTGACTACACCGACCAGTAAGACGCTTCCCGGGCGGGGGAGGAGAACCTTCCCCGCCTCTTTCTTTCTCCCCAATAATTAATAATTGAAGCGCGAAGAGTTCACGTCGCGTCCAAAACGGCGATTGACCAAACAGCGAAATCGCCGTACAAACGATCACTCGATGGAGGTTTGAACATGGACTTTACAAAAATCAATGAAAAAGCAGCAGCCAGCCTCGTGGAATGCAAGGAATTCCTCAAGGACATCATCGCGATCCGTTCCACCAGCACCGAAGAGGCCGCCGTGGTGGCCCGGATCCAGCAGGAGATGATCAAGGCCGGCTTTGACGAGGTCAAGACCGACGGTTTCGGCAACGTCATGGGACGCGTGGGCACGGGCCCGCGCCAGATCGCCTTCGACGCGCACATCGACACCGTCGACGTGGGGAACCCCGAACTGTGGAAGACCAAGCCCTTCGAGCCCGTCGAGGTCGACGGTATCATCTACGGCCGCGGCGCCTCGGACCAGAAGGCCGGCATGGCCGCGATGGTCTACGCCGCCCGCATCATCAAGGAGCTGGGCCTCGGCAAGGACTTCTCCGTGTGGATGGTCGGCTCGATCCAGGAGGAGGACTGCGACGGCCTGTGCTGGCAGTACATCCTGCGCGAGAAGGTCCTGGAGCCCGAGGTGGTCGTGCTCACCGAGCCCACGAACCTGAACATCTACCGCGGCCACCGCGGCCGCATGGAGATGGAGGTCGAGACCTCCGGCATCTCCTGCCACGGCTCCGATCCCACCCGCGGGGACAACGCCGTCACCAAGATGGCCCAGATCATCATCGAGATCGACGAGCTCAACAAGAACCTCCCCCCGAAGGCCTTCCTGGGCAAGGGCACCGTGGCGATCTCCCATATCCGCTCGACCTCTCCGTCGCTGTGCGCGGTGGCCGACTCCTGCACGATTCACCTGGATCGCCGCCTCACCGAGGGCGAGGACGCCGACACGTCCGTGGCCGAGATCCTGGCGCTGCCGTCGGCCAGGGCCGCCGGTGCCAAGGTGCGCATCCTCGACTATGACGTGCCCTCCTACAAGGGCACCAAGTACCCGACCAAGAAGTTCTATCCCACGTGGGTCCTCGATGAGAAGCACAACGCCGTCCAGAGCGCCGTGGAAGCCGGCGAGGGCGTCCTCGGACGTCCCCCGGTCGTCGACAAGTGGGTGTTCTCCACCAACGGCGTAGCCACGGCCGGCATGTTCAACATCCCCACCATCGGCTTTGGACCCGCCAACGAGATCTACGCCCACAGCCCGATGGATCAGTGCCCGGTCGAACATCTTGAAAAAGCCATGGCCTTCTACGCGGCGTTCGTCGACGCCTACTCGCGCCGGTAAATGCCATGACCACCGAGCGAACCTATGCCATGATCAAGCCCGACGCGGTCGCCGCCGGCCACGTCGGGGAAATCGTCGCCGCCATCGAGGCCTCCGGGCTGAAGATCCGCGCCCTGGAACTGATGCACCTGACGCCGGCCCAGGCCCGCGGGTTCTATCGCGTGCACGTCGAGAAGCCGTTTTTCCCGCTCCTGCTCGAGTTCATGACCTCCGGGCCCGTGGTGGCCATGGTCCTGGAGGGCTCCGCGGCGATCACCCGCTGGCGCGCGCTGATGGGCCCCACCGATCCGTCACGGGCCGAACCCGAGGCCCTGCGTGCGCGGTTTGGCACCGACATCACCCGCAACGCCGTGCACGGCTCCGATGCCCATGACACGGCCGACGAAGAGATCGCCTACATGTTCGGGGGCCGGTTCCTCGATGGGCTGGTCTGATCCCACCTGCCTGGGATGGACCCCCGCCGACTGGCGGACGTGGTTTTCCACCCGCGGGCGGCCAGGGTTCCGTGGCGACCAGGTCTTCACCTGGATCCACCGCTTCGGCGTGACCGACCCTTCCGCGATGACCAACCTGTCCAAGGATCTCCGGGAGGAGCTGGCCCGGGAGCTGGTCTGGTCCGGACCATTGAGCGTCGAGCGCGTGCAGCGCTCTGTCGACGGCAGCATCAAGTTCGGCTTCGGCACGGCCGACGGGCACCTCATCGAGAGCGTGCTGATCCCGGGCTCCGGGCGCGACCGCCGCAAGTACACCGTGTGTGTGTCCTCCCAGATCGGCTGTGCGCTGGGCTGCACGTTCTGCGCCACGGCCACGATGGGCTTTCTGCGGGATCTCTCGGCCTCGGAGATCGTCGCCCAGATCCACGAGATCCTGCGGTTCATGGCCGCCGAGCCCGACAGCTGGGACCTGGGGGAGCGCCCGCGCACCCAGTGGCTGACCAACATCGTTTACATGGGCATGGGGGAGCCGCTGCTCAACCTGCCCGCGGTGCTGCAGAGCGTCGCGGTGCTCTCCGATCCGGCGGGCCTGGACTTCTCGTCGCGGCGGATCACGATCTCCACGGCCGGCTGGGTGCCGGGCCTGCGTGAACTGGCCGGGCATCCCGATTTTGCGGGCCAGCTGGCCATCTCCCTGCACGCCTGCGACGACGGGATCCGCACGCGCCTGATGCCGGTGAACCGGCGGTTTCCGCTGGCAGACCTGCGGGAGGCGCTGCTGGAGTTTCCGCTGCCGGCCCGCCGTCGCATCACGATGGAGTACATCCTGCTGGCCGACGTCAACGACTCCCCGGCCCACGCGCGGGCCCTGGTGCGCTTCTGCTCGGGTCTGCGCGTCAAGATCAACCTCATCCCGTATCATGCCTATGGTCCGGCTTCGCAGTTCTCCGCGTCCCCGCCGGCCCGCAAGGCCGCCTTCACGGAGCTCCTGCAGGCCTCGGGCCTGACCGTCATCGAGCGGTCCAGCGCCGGTGCCGACATCGACGCCGCCTGCGGCCAGTTGGCCAGTTCGGAGAGATCGCGTGAACCACAGTAGCCTGTGGAACTGGCGCCGGCTGCGCTGGTGGCTGGTGTTCGCCGGGCTCGCCTGGGCCTCGATCTTCGCGGTCCTGCTGCACGTGAAGGTGTTCACCCGCACCCAGCTCGGCTTCGCCGTCGACGACGAACTGATCGTCACGTCCTCGGATCTGGCCGGACTGGCGCGGGGGGACCGGATTTTGGCCGCCGAGCTTGCCGGGCGCCGCACCCCTTTTCCCTCCGTGTTCGCCTGGCTGCGCTGGCTCGACGAGCCCATGACCGGTCCGGTCACCCTGCACGTGCGCTCCCCGCGCGAAGAGGCGCCGCGCGCCCTGCTGGTCCATCCCGGCCGGCGACCGCTGTTCCCAAAAGCCCTGTACACCATCATCCCGGGCCTGATCACGCTGCTGTGCGCGCTGTACCTGGCCCGACGTCCCGACGTCAACCCCATCTTCCCGTTCCTGGTGCTCACCGAGGTGGCCACCTACGTGCTGGTGCTCTCCTACACCAACCTCGAGAGCATCGCCGCCTCTCCGCCACTTCTGGTGCAGTTCTTCGCCTGGAACGTGCTCGCGCCACCGGCGCTGGTGCTGTTCTTTCTGCGCACGCCCACGCCCCTGGCGTGGGGCCGGTGGCCGCGGGCGGGGTGGCTGTTCGTGCCCTCGGTGCTGCAGTTCCTGGCCACGGTGGTCATGTATGTCCGGTTGCTGCTGCGCCCTGACGAGGCCATGCAGGGGCAGTTCCTGACCTACACGCGTATCGCGCTGCCCGTGACCAACCTGGGGTACGGCCTGGCCGTCGTCGCGCTGATGATCCTGCGCATCCGCTCCGGGAGGCAGGAGAAGCGCCTGGGCATCCTGTATCTGGGCTACGGCTTCGTCCTGTCGCTGCTGGGGCTGACCTCGTTCGTGTTCATCCACTCGCAGTCCACGGCGGTGGCCCAGATCCTGGGCGGCAACGATCTGCTGATGGTGCTCTACAGCGTCCTGGCGGTCTCGCTCACCATGTCCACCTCGTCGAAGTGGACGCGGATCCTCGACCGCTGGGTGCACCGCGGCTTCGTCTACGGCGCGATCACCGCCGGCATCCTGGTTTTGTACATCGGCCTGAGCTGGCTCATCGGCCTGCTGCTCACGCAGATGTTCGGCCTGACCTCGCGCACGGTCACGATCTGGGCCGCCGTGCTCGCCACCGCCGGCCTCTTCTCGGTGCGGCACGTCGTGCAGGAGTACGTGGACCGCCTGTTCTTCAAGACGCGCTACCGCTACGCCGAGACCCTCAGGGAGCTCGGGGAGCGCATGTCCGCGATCATGGAGCTGCCGCGCCTGCTGGCCCAGCTCGTGCGCATCGTCGGGGAGAGCGTCGGGCTGACCTGGGCCCGCGTGTACCGCTTCGAGAACCACAGCCTGACGCTGCTGCATGGCTGGGGGGAAGGTTCAGGGCCCGCGAAGGTGGCGTGCCCCCATGCCCGTCTGGGGCGCGCGCGGGGCGGCCATGACCAGGGTACGGTGCTGTTGAAGTCCCGCCTCGCCGGCGACGAGGGGAACGCGCCGCTGCTGGACCTGTTCGGTGAGCTCGACGCCGAGTGCCTGGTGCTGCTGGAGTTCCAGGGCGACCTGCTCGGGGTGCTCGCGCTGGGCGCGCCCGCCGAGGCCAACGTGTTCTCCCGCGACGAGGTGGACCTCCTCGCGTCGGTGGGCAAGCAGGCGGCCGTGGCCATGAAGAACGCGCTCTCGTATTCCACGATCCTGTCGCTCTCGGAGAACCTGGCCGTCCAGAAGCGTGAGATCGAGCGGCTCAAGAGCCGGCTCGAGGTGGAGAACGTGTACCTTCAGCAGGAGCTGCTGTCGGCGGCGCGCTTCGGCGATCTGGTGGGTGCCTGCGACGGCATGCTGCAGGTGCGGCAGTTGATCGAGAAGATCGCGCCCACCGACGCCACCGTCATCATCACCGGGGAGAGCGGCACCGGCAAGGAGCTCGTCGCCCGCACGATCCACGGACTGTCGGCGCGGGCGGCCCGTCCGCTGGTGGTCGTCAACTGCGCGGCGATCCCGGAGAACCTGCTCGAGAGCGAGTTGTTCGGCCACGTCAAGGGCGCCTTCACGGGGGCGGCCCGGCGCCGGATCGGTCAGTTCGAGCTGGCCGACGAGAGCACCCTGTTCCTCGACGAGATCGGCGAGATGCCGCTGGCGCTGCAGTCCAAGTTGCTGCGCGTGCTGCAGGAGCGGGAATTCCACCCGGTGGGCTCCGAGACCCCCGTCAAGGTCGACGTGCGCATCCTGACGGCCACCAACCGCGACCTGTCGGCCATGGTCAAGGCCGGCACCTTCCGCGAGGATCTGTACTACCGCATCCACGTGGTGCCCGTTCACCTGCCGCCGCTGCGCGCGCGAGGCGAGGACATCGCGCTGCTGGCGCAGTACCTGCTCGAGCTGCACGCCCGGCGCATGGGTCGCCGCTTGACGGGCTTCACCCGCGCGGCCCTGGACCGCCTGCGCGCCTATGCCTGGCCGGGCAACGTGCGCGAGCTGGCCAACGTCATCGAGCGCGCCGTGGCGCTGAACGAGGGCCCCGTGCTCGACGAGGGGGTCATCCTGCCGGTGACCGGTGGCGCCGCCGTGCTGCAGCCGCATCCGGCGCAGGCGGGCACG
>PHAZ01000080.1:0-6809 GCA_002841825.1 Deltaproteobacteria bacterium HGW-Deltaproteobacteria-22
GATTGTTTGGTCATGATACTCGCTCCATATGCCCGAGTAGCTTAACCCACTGTCCAGTTTTTCGGAACCACCTCTGTTCCTGGTGGCCACCGGCCTGCGCATCGGCGAGGCCTGCGCCCTGAGCTGGTGCGACATCGATCGCACGCTCAAGCGGGTGCGTGTCGAGCGGGGCGTGTCCTTCTGTCCGGGTGCCGTGTATACCACGCCCAAGAGCGGCAAGAGCCGCGTGATCCCGCTGTCGACCCTGGCGATGACGGCCCTGTCCGATCACGCGAAGGCGACCCTCAATGTGGCATGGCCGACCGTGCCGCGCGGCGCCGACCCGCTGAAGCACCTCGTCTTCGCGGGCATCCGTCCCCACGCCTTCCGCTGCGCGATGTACGCGGCCAGGGACGCGCTGGGGTTCAAGAAGCACTGCAGCCCGCACGTCTGCCGCCACACGCTGGGAAGCCAGCTGGTGCAGGCCGACGTCGGCATGGAGAAGATCGCCGAGCTGCTTGGTCATTCCTCCCTGGACATGGCCCGGCGCTATGCCTGCCTCAAGACCGAACACCTCGTCGATCCCGTCGAACTCCTGGCGGAAAAGATCTCCATCAATTAATACTTGAGTCAATCTGGGTCAACGTGTACAACTGGGGTGGGGAAAAGCTTGGATTATCAGGCTTTTCATGTGAAGGAATGAAGATCTGCGTTCTCGGTGGATTCGGTGTGATCGGTCGCGCCATCGTTGAGCAGCTGCTCACCCAGACCGACGTCGCGGTCGTGGCCGCCGACCGGCACATCCAGCCCGTGGCCGACGTGTTCGGCGATCACGCCGCCCGGGTGCAGGCCGTGGAGGTGGACGTGGACCGGCCGGCCTCGCTGGCGGCGGCGCTGGCGGACTGCCGCCTGACCGTCTCCTGCATCGGACCGTTCTACCGGCACGGCGTCGCGGTGGCCCGCGCCATCCTGGAGAACGGCTGCCACGGCGTGGACCTGTGCAACGACGCGGTGGCCTCCTCGGGCATCCTCGCCCTGGACGCGGTGGCCCGCGCCCGCGGCCTCTCGTACATCACGGGCATGGGCTGCTCCCCGGGCCTGTCGAACCTGTTCGCCCTGCGGGCCGCCGCCGGCATGGATCGCCGCACCAGCGTCCACATCTACATGGTGGCCCTCCTCGACGGCCAGTCCGGCCGGGCGCAGATGGACCACCTGATGAGCCTCGCCAACGAGGACGTCCCGGTGTTCCGCAACAGGATGCTCACCCGCGTCAAGCCATTCTCCGAGCCTGAATACGAGAATTTTCCGCACCCGATCGGGCGCCAGCGCGTCTCCCAGACCGGCCATCCGGAGGTGTTCACCCTGCCGGACTACCTCGACGTGGAGGAGGTCTGGGTCAAGGGCGCGCTGCTGCCGGCCTGGGTCGAGCGGATCCTGTGGATGACCTCCACCACCGGTGTATCCCGCGACGAGGTGCCGCGGATGAAGATCGCCAACGGCCTTCATAAACTGTACCACCTCGGCTTCTCCACCCGGCACCGCAAGAACATGGCCCTGCGCGTGAAGGTCACCGGCTGGAAAAAGGGAACGCCCTTGTCGGTGTCGATCTCCACGGTGGACTCCCTGGCCCGGTTGACGGCGCTGCCTGTCACGGTGGCGGCCGTCGCGCTGATGGACGGAGAGATCCAGACGCCGGGCGTTTTCCCGCCCGAGGGCTGCATCCGCGAGGACCACGCCCTGCTGCACCTGGCCCGGCTCGGTCTCGTGTTCCATCAGGAAGAGCGATATCTCCTATAAAAAAAATCAATCGTTGAGAATTTGCGCAATCGTGGTATCTTGTATTGTGCTATTGCACATGGAGGTGCACGATGAAATGGATTCATGTCATGTTGATTCTCGCGGCGTTCATGGCCAGTGGATGCAAGGACGAAAACAATAACAACGCCAATAATATCAATAATGTTAACAACGACGGTGGCACCGACGACATCGACAACACCGACGCCGACGCTGATGGCGGCATCGACGCCGACACCGACGCCGAGCCCCCCGAGTGCGTGCCCGGCCTCACCGAGTGTTCGGACTGCGTCGACAACGACGGCAACGGCCTGATCGACGGCTTCGACCCCACCTGTGTGTCTCCCGATGATCGCTCCGAGGGCGACTTCACCACCGAGATTCCCGGCGACGGCACCAACACCGACTGGCTCGACTGCTGGTTCGACGGCAACTCCGGCGGCGGTGATGACGGCTGCCGTGTCCATATCTGCTGCATGCTCACGGACTGCCCGGTCGAACTTCAGGCGCATTATGTTCCCGAGGAGTGCGCCACCGACCTGACCACGGGCTGCGTCGACAACTGTCTCGAGTACGTCGTGCCAGGCTGCGACTGCTTCGGTTGCTGCTCGATCTGCGTCGGCAGCGAGTGCCATGACATCTTCATCGGCACGCCGGTGAACTTCCCCGACTGCACGCTGGAGCGCTTCGATGATCCGCAGTACTGCGCCCCATGCACGCTCAACGAGAACTGTGCGAACCCCTGCGATCCACAAAATTGTGAACTGTGCCCCGGAATGACCGTGGACGACCTGCCGCCGGAGTGCAACCAGACCTCGACCTGTGGCGAAGGCGTCCAGGAGTGCACCGTCTCCACGGAGTGCCCGGCCACGTATTACTGTGCGGTCGGCTGCTGCCTCGCTTACGTTCAATAAATTATTTATAATAAATAATTAATCAATCAGGGATCACAGGCATGTCCGGTGCGGTCATCTCGGGCTCGGTCGCCTCGGTCCCGCCGGCGCCGGGCTGCCGGGTGGGCGTGGCCTCG
Source organism: Deltaproteobacteria bacterium HGW-Deltaproteobacteria-22 (assembly GCA_002841825.1). Taxonomy (GTDB): domain Bacteria; phylum Myxococcota_A; class Polyangia; order HGW-17; family HGW-17; genus HGW-17. Next base: position 2,807 of record PHAZ01000080.1, read on the forward strand.
CGGAAGACCACAGCCTTTTTCATGCAGCGATGAAACTCGGTGCAGTCGCTGGTCTTGAGGCACTCCCTGACCTGGTCCTCGTGGGGGCGGCATACCTTGATCGCCAGCGCCCGTTCTTCCCGCAGCGAGGACTTCAGACCTTCGCCCTGGGCACAGGCGATGGTCTTCTTCACGGCTTCCTCGCAGGGATTCTTGCAGGAGACCAGGGTCGTGGCCAGCCCAGTCATCAGAAGCACAAAAAAAATCCGGGAACGCGTCATGCAACCTCTCCGAAAAAGGCACTTTTTCACAGAATTCACCCCGAGGCAACGGGAATCTTTGCCCGCTGCGAGCGTCAGATCACAACAGGGGGCCCGAAATCGCATGTTATACACTTTTCGTTGTACCTCGGAGGGCATTTCGGGTTAAATGTTTTGATTGTAGCAGTCATGAACCGGCAGATCCGGTTCGGCCCGGGAGCGTGCCTTGGAAGCAGTACAAAAAATCGGGAAGTTTTCTCTGCTGGACAAAATCGGCCAGGGCGGCATGGCCGACGTGTACCTGGCCGAGGCCAACTACAACGGTCTGCGCAAGACCGTCGCCCTGAAGCGGATCCTCCAGGCGCTCTCCGCCAACGCCCATTTCCGCGACACGTTCCGCTACGAGGCCGAACTGTCCATGGAACTGAACCATCCCAATGTGGTGCAGGTGTTCGAGTACGGCCAGGCCAGTCCCCAGGAGAGCGACGTCAATGGCTGTTTATACATGGTCATGGAGTTCGTCGACGGCGTCGACCTGATGAAACTGATCCGCAAGAACACGGAGCTCCAGAAGCCTCTGTCCCTTGGTTTGGCGGCCTACATCATCTCCGAGGTCCTGCGCGGTCTGGACTACGCCCATCGGCTGACCGGCCCCGACGGGAAACCCCTGGAGCTGGTGCACCGCGACATGAGCCCGCAGAACATCCTGCTCTCCCGCGAGGGCGCCGTGAAGGTCACCGACTTCGGCATCGCCAAGGCGCTGGGCCGTTACGAGGAGGAGGGTATCCTGCGCGGGAAGCTTCATTACATGTCCCCTGAGCAGGCCCGCACCGAAGCCGTGGACTGCCGCTCCGACATCTTCGCCGTGGGCCTGATCCTGTACGAGATGGTCTCCGGAACCCACCCGTACGCCGCCTTCAAGGGCCACAAGGCCCTGGAAGCCGCGCGACGGGCCGAGATCACCCCACCGTCGCTGATCAACGCCCGGATCCCGGTGGAGCTCGAGCAGATCCTGCGCCGGGCGCTGGCGCCCCGCAAGGAGGACCGTTACCAGCGCGGCAAGGACATGCAGGCGGACCTGTCCCGCTTCCTGCACAGCCTGCCCGACCTCGTCGATGCGACGTCCCTTGTGGAGTCGATCCTGGAGGTTTTCCCCGAGTCCACCTCCCTGCGCAACATGGCACGTGCCGGGTCCGGCACCCTGGGCGCCGCAGCGCGTGAGGGGAAACTGACCGGCACGATGGAGACCGACACGGGCCGGATCGGCCAGGAAGGCCACCTGACCCTCGACACCCACACGCTGGTCGTGAAGTTCAAGGAGAGCAAGAGCCTGGTGAGCATGGTCATCCGCGTGCTCAACGTCGACGCGGCAGCCGAAAAGCTGGGGTCCGAGCGCGTCAACCACCTGCTGGACCAGTTCGGCGCGATGATCCAGAACATCCTGCTCAAGGACAAGCAGAACCGCTACCGCAACCGCCGTGAGGACCAGAACACCTTCCTGGTGGTGCGCGGCATCCCCTACACCGGGGAGTACGACGAGAGCGAACTGCTGCGCGACGCCCACAAGATCCGGCGCGACTTCGCCGTCTACCGGGAGGTGGCGCCCGAACTCGAGCTGGGCATCTGCGTGTACCGGCTCGCCGTCGAGCTCGAGCATGATCACAATGTGATTCACTGGACCGTGAACCCCGTCGAACTTCAGGAGGCCCTGAAGTGGGCCCTGACGATCCCGGGAGAGATCATTGTCTCGCCGTTCATCTACGCGGCGGCCAAGTACAACTGGGAGATGGAGCCCGCCGGCAGCGACCCGGAGAATCCCGTGCACCGGCTCCTGCGGCAGAAGGACCGCGACGAGCGCCTGCAGTCCCGCGTCGGCACCGCGTTGATCGGGCGCGGCTTCGAACTGGACCGCCTGCGCGACCTGTCCCACCACGTCCGCGAGAGCACCCGCCCGGAACACCTGGTGGTGCTCGGCGAGATGGGCGTGGGCAAGAGCGCGCTGCTGCAGGAGTTCATCCGCACCTCGAAGGTGAAGCTCGAGATCATCCGCGCCGAGAGCCGCCCCTACCTCCAGTATGCGCCCTTCGCGTTCATCATGGATTTTGTCCGTGACTTCGCCAAGCTCAACGTCGAGGCCAAGGGCGAGGACAGCCTGCTGCGGCTCTACACCGCGCTCACGAACGTGGTGCCCGACGAGGACAACCGCGAGGCCATCCTCAAGGCCTTCCGTCCCATCCTCGACTCCCGCCCGGACGAAAACGTCGCCCATCCGAACCTGGGGATCCTGGTCACCCGCGCCCTGGAGATCCTGATCGCCTCGGTGTCCATGAAGCGCCCGGTGCTGGCTGTCTTCGAGGACATGCAGTGGGCCGACGAGCAGAGCAAGCGCATCCTGCAGGAGCTGCGCGAGCGCAACCGCATCCGCGGACCGGTGCTGTTCCTGTTCACCGGACGCGAGCGCACGGACATCCCGGCCTATTTCCTCGCCACGCGCCCGATCGTCCTCCAGAACATGGACGAGGAGACCTCGCGCAAGTTCGTCTCCTCGCGCTTCCTGGCTCCCGACCAGGTCCGTCCCCTGGTCGAGGCGATCATTGCCAAGGGCGAGGGCAACCCCTTCTATCTCAACGAGATGATCGCCTCCCTCGTGGACACGGGCCAGTGCCGGCTGGAGGGTCCCGAGCGAAAACTCACGCTCAACCGGGCCCTGCCGTCGGAGCTCGACGTCAAACTGTTCCCGACCCTCGAGGGCATCCTCAGCGCGCGGCTCGACGCCCTGTCCCCCGATCTGCGCCGGGTCCTCCGCATCGCGGCCGTGCTGGGGCGCAAGTTCAGCAAGAAGTCCCTCGACGCGGCCTGCGGCGAGGACACGGCCGAGGCCCTGGACGCGTTCGTCAAAAAGCAGCTGCTGAGACTGCCGGACACCGACGGACGCCACAGTTTCGTGCAGTCGATGATGCGTGACTACGCCTACTCCAGCCTGCCCCAGGAGGAGCGCGCCGTGGCCCACCGCATCCAGGCCGAGAGCATGATCGCCAGCGACGGCTACAAGCCGGCCATCGACGATGTCATGATCGCGCGCCACCTCGAGTTGTCCGGCCAGCCGGAGAAGGCCGCCGAGTTCTACCTCGCCGCGGCCCACCACGCGCGCAAGCTGGGCACCAACTCGAACTCCGAGGCGATCCGCCACTACGAGAAGGTGCTCGAGCTGGTGCCCGAACAGAAGGACATGGTGTACCACGCGCACCGTGACCGGGAGACCATCCTGCGCAGCCAGGGCCGCCGCGAGGAGCAGGTGGCCGAGATCCAGGCGATGCAGCAACTGGCCACCACCGAGACGAACGCCGAGTGGCTCGCCGAGGCGCTGTGCCGCGAGATGGCCTACCTGCAGGAGACCGGCGACAGCCACAAGGTCAACGACCTCTTCCCCCGGGCCTTCGAGGCCGCCCAGGCCGTCGACAACCCCACGTACCAGGTCGACGCCCTGCGGATCCTCGCCCGCGCCAAGGTCGAGATGGGTGAGCTGGACAAGTCGCTGGAGCTGCTCCACAACGCGCTGTCCCTGCTCGACGAACACCCGCAGTTCGAGCGCATCCGCGCCGACGTGATGCACGTCATGGGCAACGCGCTGTTCTATCGCGGACGTGCCGAAGAGACCATGGGAGCCTACGAGGAGGCGCTGCAACTGTACCGCAAATACCAGCGGCACACGCAGGAGAGCACCATCCTGATGAACCTCGGGTTCATCTCGGCCATGCGGGGCT
>PHAZ01000080.1:6822-30563 GCA_002841825.1 Deltaproteobacteria bacterium HGW-Deltaproteobacteria-22
ACCGCCTCTACACCGGCATGAAACTGGCCAACCTGGCGCAGGCGCACATTGATCTGGGCAACTACGAGCAGGCCCGCCAGCTCGTCAAGCAGGCCCGCAAACTGTGCGAGCAGACCCGGGACAAGAGCGCCCTGGCCGACGCCTACTTCACGAGCGCGCTGCTTCGGCTCCGGCTCGAGCGGCACGACGACAGCCTGCGCTACATCGATGAGGGCCTGCGGTTGGCCCGCGAGGCGGACAGCCGGCTGGACGAGATCCGCGGCCTGCTTCTATGGGCCGAGTGCCAGCTTGAAAACCCCAACGGCAGCGCCCATGAAGCCGCCCAGAAGGCCATGGAGGCCGCCCGGCTGGCCCAGGAGGCCGAGACGCCCGCAGAAATGGTGCACGCCTTCTCCCTCCAGGCCCGCGCACTGCTCAAGCTCGGCAACCCCGAGGAAGCCATCCAGCGCTCCGCCCACGCGGTGGCCTTCACGGTGGTGCAGCCCGTACCCGGCGTCGAGGTGGTTTACTACGTGCACGGCAAGATCATGCAGACCCTGGGTCGTACCGGCTGGGCCCGGATGTTCCTCTCCAAGGCCCGTGACGAGATCATGCGCAAGGCCAACCTGCTCAGCCAGGACAAGGTTCGTGAAATCTATCTTTCCGTCTACCCGGCCCGTGACATCCTTCGGGATTATTTGCGTTTCATCCAGAACTAATCGGCGTTGCCGGAACTTTCGAACCTGTCGGACTCGTCCGATTTGCCTGAAAAAGTTCTTTTTCTGTTCTCCAGTCTGGATTTTTTTCACTTTCATGGTATGCATTTGCGGCCTAATAAGGTATAGTGTCTGCCCGCCGAACCGGCTCGAATGGTCACTGGCGGAGCAGTCCAAGGAGTGAGACTCATGCATTCATTTCGTTCCCTTTTCGTCCTTTCCTGTGTGCTCGTCCTCGCAGCCTGCGTCACCCCGAAAAAGGCGCCCACGAACAACACGAACAACAACAACGGATTGTGCGGCAACAACGTCGTGGATCCTGGCGAGCAGTGTGACGACGGCAACACCTCCGAGCACGACGGCTGCACCGCTGTGTGCATGATCGAGGCGTACTGCGGCAACGGCACCATCGAGCCAGGCGAGGAATGCGACGACGGCAACTTCAAGGACGACGACGGCTGCGCCTATGACTGCAGCCTCGAGACCGGCTGCGGCAACGGCCTCCTGGAGGTCGGCGAGCAGTGCGATGACGACAACCTGGTCTCCGGCGACGGATGCACCGGCGACTGCCGCATCGAGGCCGCCGCGCCCGTCTGCGGCAACGGCATCTTCGAATACACCGAAGGCTGCGACGACGGCAACACCACCGACGGCGACGGCTGCTCGGCCGGCTGCGAGCGCGAGGATGGCTGCGGCAACGGCGAGCAGGCCGCCTTCGAGCAGTGCGACGACGGCAACAACATCTCCGGCGACGGCTGCGCCTGGGACTGTATCGTGGAATTCATCTGCGGCAACAATGACTGCGACTCCGAGAAGGGTGAGACCTGCAACTTCTGCCCGCAGGACTGCTGCCCCCTGTGCGGCAACGGCCGTCTCGACGAGGGCGAGCAGTGCGACGACGACAACAATGTCAGCGGTGACGGCTGCTCCCGCGGCTGCCTCGACGAGGACGCCACGCCCGAGTGCGGCAACGGGATCTGGGAGCTCAGCGAGGAGTGCGACGACGGCAACCTCACGATCCACGACGGGTGCTCCGACGTCTGCGAGAAGGAGTTCACCTGCGGCGACGGCGAGTGCACCTCCGACATGGGCGAGACCTGCGCGATCTGCCCGTTCGACTGCTGCCCCTCCTGCGGCAACGGCGTCCTGCAGTCCGGCGAGAAGTGCGACACCACGGCGCTCAACGGCCGCACCTGCGAGTTCTTCGGCTACACCGGCGGCACGCTGGGCTGCACCAACGCGTGCGACTTTGATTTCTCCGCGTGCACGGGCGGCGGACCGGTCTGCGGCAACGGTGAGGTCGAATACGGCGAGACCTGCGACGGATCCAACCTGAACTACCAGGACTGCACCACGCTGGGCTTCTTCGATGGGACCCTGTTCTGCACCAACTGCCATTTCAACACCGCGGCCTGCAGCGGTCGCTGGCGCTTCTTCTTCGAGGACTTCGAGGACTCCAACATCGACTGGTCCGTGGGCGGCATGTCCTGGGACATCGGTGAACTGATCAGCGGCGGCCCGGCCTCCACCCCCTCGGGCACAACCTGCGCGGGCACCAACCTCGCGGGCAACTACAACGCCAGCATGAACTGGGCCGTGGACTGCCTCACCTCCGGCGACATCGACCTGTCCGACGCCACCGCGCCGATCCTGCTCTTCAAGAGCTGGATGTACATGGACACCTACGGAGACGGTGGCCACGTCGAGGTGTACCGCAACGGCACGTGGAGCCTCCCCGCAACCGTCACCCCGGCCTGGACCAAACTGATCGTCAGCCAGAACGCCTGGTCGCTCACCAACCAGACGTGGCAGGAGCACCGCGTCGACATGACGCCCTACATCGGCTCGACCATCCAGCTCCGCTGGTGCGTGGCCTCTGACTCCTACAGCCAGTACGCCGGCTGGTACATCGATGACATCATGGTCGTCGAGGGCGCCTATGTCCCGATCGAGATCACCAACGCCAACGACCTCGGCAAGGCCCTGGCTGGTCAGCCCTTCGACCGTCCGCTGGTCATCGCCAACGGCTCGGGCGACTTCACGTTCTCGTTCCAGGGCGCCTCTCCGGCGTGGCTGAGCCTGAACCCCACCACCGGACGCCTGACCGGCAGCCCGCTCCAGGCGAACCTGGGCACGCACAACTTCACCGTCCGCGTGGTCGACAACGTCAACCCGGTCAACACCGCGCAGAAGACCTTCACGCTCAACGTCGTCAACGGTGTCTGGGCCCAGGACTTCGCCGGCGGAATGCCCACCGGCTGGTCCGTCTCCGGCAGCGTCTGGCAGGCAGGAGCCCTCGGTGCCGGCGGCCCGGCCGCCTGCCCCAGTTCCCCCAACTGCGCCGGCACCAACCTCAGCGGCACCTACATCGCCAGCATGGCGTGGGACGCCCATTGCCTGACCACCGGCGACATCTCCCTGGCGGGCCTGAGCACGGCGACGCTGACCTTCCAGAGCTGGTGGTATACCGAGACCGGCTACGACGGTGGCCGCGTGCAGGTCAAATCCAACAACACCTGGGTCAACCCCGCCACGGTGACCCCCGCCTACAACGCGACCTTCGACACCCAGCCCTGCTGGGCCTACAACGGCCAGACCTGGGGCGAACACACGGTGACGCTGACCCCGTACGTCAACCAGACGATCCAGTTGCGCTTTTGCTTCCGCTCTGATTCCTCCGTGCAGTACGCCGGCTGGTACATCGACGATTTGATGATTCTGGGGAATTGATCTCCGGAAGACCGGTGGCAGTGTCCAAACTGGTCGATATTCCCGAAGTCTGTTTCGCTCACCCCGCCCGACAGGAAATCGCCTCATGAAAGTGAATCCGCTGGCCGACATTCAAGTCTTTTCTCTGCCGCACCACGGCCGCCTGGTCTGCCAGGTCAATGCTGCGCTCCCCGTGGCCGCCGTGTATGCCTGGGTTCACGCCGGATCCTGTCACGAGCAGCCACCCCGCGAGCTGGGCATCGCCCACATGGTGGAGCACATGCTGTTCAAGGGCACCTCGAGTCAGGGGGTCGGTGATCTGGCCCTGGCGGTGGAGGGTGCCGGAGGCAGCCTCAACGCCTGGACCGCCCACGACGAGACAGTGCTGCACGCCGCCGGTCCTGCCCGTGCCTGGCAGACCTTCCTGAAGGCGATCTCCGAGGCCCTGTTTCACCCCACGTTCGACGCCGAGGAGCTCGAGCGGGAGAAGGAGGTCGTCCTCGAGGAGATCCGGCATGGCGAAAACAGCCCCATCCACCGGGCCTCGGACCGCATCTTCGAGGTCAGTTATCCCGCCGGTGGCTACGGCCGGCCGATCCTGGGCTCCCACAAGAGCGTCGCTGCCTTCACCCGCAGCGATCTGCAGGCGTTCCACGCCCGCTGGTACACCCCTGGCAACATCACCTTCTTCGTCGTCGGAGACATCGACCCGGAGACGGTCCACGCCACGCTGAAATCCCTGATCCCGCGGCGGGCCAAAAGCAAGGCCGAGGCTCCGCCCATCGCCCCGCTGCCGGCCCGCGGCAAACTGGAGATCCTGCGTGGCCCCACCTCGGAGGCCTATCTTTTCTGCAGTCTTCCGCTATCGGAATATAACTTCAGCACCACGCCCACTTACGATCTTCTCTCGACCCTGCTCGGTGACGGCGAGAGTTCCCGGCTGGCCGTCGCGCTCAAGCACCGCGACAACCTCGTGCTCGAGGCGTACGCCACGGCATTCACGCCACGAGGTCCGGGCCTGTTCATGATCTCTTCCATCTTTTCACCGGAGAACACCGAGCGTCTGTTCGAGGCGCTGTCCAACCAGCTGCGCGGCCTGACCCGGGTGATGCCTTCCGAGCTCGAGAAGGCCCGTGCCACGATCGAAGCCGAGCAGGTGTCCTCCATGCAGACGGTGCAGGGCATGGCCCGCCTGCTGGGCTTCTTCCAGGGCGCCACCGGCGATCACGCAGCCGGCGCACGCTACGACGCCGCACTGGCCGAACGCACCCTCGCCGATCTGGAGGCCGCCGCCGCGACCCTGAACACCCGGCCCATGACGGCGGTGCTGCTGCTGCCCGAGGACTTTGAGGCCGACGAGTCCCATCTTCGGAAGGCTTATGCCCGCCTGTTCAAGCCCGAGAAGAGCAACGGCGCCCTGATCGCCTCCACCGGCACCGAGGAGACGCCCATCTTCGAGTACCGCATCCCCCGCGGTCCACGGCTGCTGGTGATGCCCGATGCGCGCCTGCCTTACGTATCGGCTCGCGTGGGATTCATCGGTGGACTCCTCCGGGAGACCGCCGAGATCTCCGGGATCAGCCCGCTGACGGCCGGACTGCTCACGCGCGGCGCCGACGCGCTGCCCGGAGACGCCATCTCCCAATTGATCGAGAGCAAGGGCGGCGTGCTGCAGTCCTTCTCCGGAAGAAACAGCCTCGGTATCCGGCTGGACACGCTTTCGGAGGGACGCGAAATGGGGCTGTCGCTGTTGTGCCGCAGCCTGCGCTCCCCGGCGTTCTTCGATCGCGAGGTGCGCAAGGAGCGCGAGCTGGCCCGCGAGGCCGTCCGCGCCGAGGCCGATTCCCACGCGGTGCAGGTCATGCACCTGTTCGAGATGGCCCGCTATGGCGACGACCATTGCTGCGCGCTCAACATCACCGGCGAACTGAAGTCGCTTGCGAGACTGAACCGCGAACGGATCCGCGATCACTGGGAGCAAAACTATCCCCTCGCCGAAGCCACCTTCGTCGTGGTCGGGGACGTCGATCCCCAGTCCGTGTTCGACCAGGTCTCCGCCGAGCTCGCGGGCCTGGGCAAACGGGCCAGGTCAACGTCTCCGGACCTGACCGCCCCGGCCCTCCCCGCACGCAGCGCAGCCTACGTCCGCAAGAAGATCACCCAGAACCACATCGTGACCGGCTTCCCGGGCGTGGACCTCCACCATCCGGATCGGTTCGCCCTCGAGGTGGCCGCCCGCCTGCTCGACGGCCAGTCCGGACGCCTGTTCATGGACCTGCGCGACCGCCAGGGGCTGGCGTACCAGGTCAGTTGCTTCTCGCTGGAGGGTCTGGCGCCGGGGTATTTCGTCGCCTACATGGTCACACGCCCAGAACAGAGCCAGCGCGCGCTGTACGGCCTCCTGGAGCACTTTGCCCGCCTGCGGAGCGACGCGCCGCCCGAGGAAGAGGTCGAACGCACAAAGAATTTCATGCTGGGCACGCACGATCTCGGCATGCAGCGGCGTTCGGCCATTGCGGCGGCCGTCTTCTTCGGCGATCTCTACGGCCTGGGCTGGAATTCTTTCCTGCGATACAGGAAAGCACTTGAAAGCGTGACCCCGGACGATATAAAAAGGGTTGCCAGGAAGTATTTCCAGCCCCGGACGCTGGTGACTGCGATTTACGGACCTGAAAACATCCTTGTGGATCGTCCCTGGACCTGAACGGAACCTGTGGAATGAACCAACCGCCTCCCTCCACCGACCTGGACCAACTCGGCACTCCCGTCTCCGGAGAGCCGGAAGACCAGGAGTCGGGCCGGCAGGAATCCGGCCGAAATGAGTCGGGCCGCCCCATCTCCGGGCCCTTCCCGGAGGTATCGGGGGACGCCACGCCCGTCGAGATCACCACGCCGGTTCCCCAGATGCACCGCATCGCGCTTCCCGGCCCCGAAAACGAACCCGTCGACGTGGATGCCCACACCCACCTGGGCATGCCCGTGACGCCGCCTCCGGTCAGCGTCCCCTCCGATCGGGGACCCTCATCTCCCCGGATTCCGACCCTGGACTCCGGCTCGATGTTCCCGGCAGCGGAGCCTCCCGAATCCCGGGAACGGCCCACGCGAGAGCTGGCTATGCCCTCCAACGGCGACCAGAATCAGGACTCCAACGAGGTCGCTACCTCGGTCCTGCACAAGAAATTTTCGAACACCATGTCCGAGGAGGGTCCCTTGTCGGGCGTGCTGTTCGAGGGAAAGTACAAAGTCGGATCCCTGCTCGGCGAGGGCGGCATGGGGCAGGTCTACAAGGCCACCCATATCATGATGCGCAAGGACGTGGCCCTGAAGATCCTGCATCCGACCATGGGTCTGCGCCCGGAGATCGTCGAGCGCTTCCGTCGCGAGGCCGAGAGCGCCGCCCGCCTGTCGCATCCCAACATCATCCAGGTCCTCGACTTCGGCCGCGCCACCGACTCCACGTTCTATCTCGTCATGGAGTTCGTCGAGGGCAGCTCCCTTTCGCACGTCATGTACGAAGGCCCCATGAACTGGCGTCGCGTCTGCCGCATGGGCATCCAGATGCTCTCCGCCCTCGAGGAGGCCCACAAGGCCGGCGTCGTGCATCGCGACCTCAAGCCCGACAACATCATGCTTCAGATCGACGCCGGCGGCGAGGAGCACCTCAAGATCCTCGACTTCGGCATCGCCAAGCTCGCCGAGAGCGAGGGCGGGGTGCAGGTCACCCAGGCCGGCATGATCTTCGGAACGCCCTCGTACATTTCTCCCGAACAGGCCCAGGGCAGGATCGTCACCCACAAGGCCGACCTCTACGCCATGGGCGTGATCCTGTTCCAGATGCTGACCCAGCGCCTGCCGTTCGAGGCCAGCTCCCCCATCGACCTGCTGGGAAAGCACATCCACGAGCCGCCGCCGCGCGTCCGTTCGTACGTCCCCGACATCCCGGCCCCCCTTGAGGCGCTGATCCTGAAGACCATGAGCAAGAAACCCGACGACCGGCCCCAGGACGCCTTCGAGATGCGCTCCGTGCTGGGAAAACTGCTCGAGATGGACCACTACCGCAACACCATGAGCGTGCCCATCCGGGCCCGCATGGACGACTTCTTCACCAGCCGGGCCGGCAAGGTCGTCATCGGGCTGCTCGCGGTCTTTGCCCTGGCCGGCATCCTGTACTTCGTCGCGACCTCCCTGACTTCGGCTGATTCACAGAAGACCGTGTCCGTGATCCCGGACGATGGGACCGAGCCACCCTCCAAAGTCGACGCTTCGGGGCCCGACGTCAAGAACGGCGGACCCAAGTCGGCCGCGATGATCCTGCTCGAGTCGAAAAAACTCGAGGAGGCCCTGAAAACCGCCGAGAACGCGCTCACGGCCAACCCGGGAGACGAGATCGCCGTCGGTGAACTGAAGCAGATTCGCAAGGTCATCGTCGCCGAGGGCAAGAAGACCTTCTCCGACGAGATGATCGGCCTGTCCGACACGAGGGCCCTCGAGGAGAAGTTCATCCAGTTGCGCCGCTGGATCGAGTGGTTCCCGCAGGACGGCGAGCTGCAGTTCCTGCACGCGCTCTCCTATGCCCGGGTGAAGGACTTCCGCAAGTCCATCGACGTCATGAGCAAGGCGCTGCTGCTGGATCCAGCGCTGAAGAAGCACAAGGCGGTACCGACCTACATCAATCGCAACCTGCTCCAGGGCAACCACTGGATCCGCCAGAACACACTGAAGTTGATCAAGGAGAATTTCGGGCAGGACAAGGCCGAGGACGTGAAGTTCCTGCTGACCACGCTCAACGACGAGAAGTTCGACGCCGACGACCGCTACGAGCTCTACCAGTTCCTGAAGTTCCGCGGCGTCAGCGAGGGCATCCTCGAGGAGTCGTTCTGGACAGCCCAGTTGCGCTGGTCCACCACCTGTCGCAACCGGATCGCGGCGGCGACCTGGTTCTCCCAGAACGGCCACCGAGGCCACGTCGAGTTCCTCAAGTCCGAGGTGGCCAAGAAATCCTTCAATCTTGGCTCAGGAAAGACGCAGAGCTCTTCCTGCTACAAGACCCAGCTGCAGGCGGCCATCGCAGCCTGTTCCAGACGGAAACCCGCTCCGTGATCCGCCCATGAGCCTCCCCGAGCCCGCGACAACCAGTTATACGACGCCCCCGCCGGAGGACTTCGCCGCGCCGCGTCCGCCGGGAGCCGGCGCGCTGCTCCTGTTCACCGTCATCTTCATGATGATCCAGACGCTCTTCATGGTGCTGGTTTTGGTGCTGGGCAGGATCTTCCCCTTCCTTCCACCGACCCTTCTGATGCTCGCCGGCGGAGTGGTCTCCACCCTGCTGTGGGGTTTTGCCGCATGGTTCTGGATCACCGTGCGTGCGCTGCCACGTTCCTGGCTTTCCCTGACGGTGCCCCCCGCTCGCGGCATGTTGTGGCCGCTGCTGCTGCTGATGGTGCCGGTGGTGGTGGTGTTCGGCTCCAACCTGGACATGCTGGTCATGCACGCCTTCCCGGTGTTGCAGCAGCCTGACTCCACCCTGCAGAGCATGACCGAGGCCACCCTCGAGACTCCGCTGGCCTGGCTGCTCGTGATCGGCCTGGCCGTCGTGGCCGCGCCGATCTGCGAGGAACTGTTCTTCCGCGGCGTGGTCCTGCGCAGCCTGCGCCTGCGTCGCTGGGCCTTTCTTCCCGCGGCGCTGTTCACGTCCGCGCTGTTCGCGGCGATCCACCTGAAGCTGGCTGGTTTTTTCCTGCTCTTCACGGTCGCGGCCGTGCTCGCGCTGCTGGCCGAGCATTTCTCGTCCCTGCTGCCTGCGGTGCTGTTCCATGCCCTGTACAACGCGTTCGTCCTGGCCGTCTCCCTGGGCGCCGCCTGGATGAAAGCCCCCGAACTGCAGCCGTTCTCCATGAAGCCGCCGGCCCCGGTCACGCTGCTGCTGCTGGCCCTGTCCGGCCCTGCGCTGGCCGTGCTTCTGGTCATGATACGCCGGTCCCGACCGGCCCCGGAGTCCATTTCGTGAGCCTCCTCCTCGTCGACGACATCCACAAGATCTTCCACAAGACCCATGCCGTGCGCGGCGTCTCCTTTGAGATCCGTCCCAACGAGATCTTCGGCCTGGTCGGTCCCAACGGCGCGGGCAAGACCACGACGCTGCGCATGATCGCCGCGCTGCTGCGCCCCTCCTCGGGAACGATCCGCTTCGACGGAAAGGACACCGCCATCGATCCCGACGGTTTCCGGCCGTACATCTCCTACCTGCCCGAAGACGCCGGCGTGTACAAGAACCTCACCGGACACCAGTACCTCGCGTTCATCGCCCGCTTCTTCGAGGACCGTGAGCCGGCCGCCGCCATCGCGGCCCGCGGCGCGGAGATGACCGGCCTTGGCGAGCGGCTGTCGTCGCGCGTCTCCACCTATTCCAAGGGCATGACCCGCAAGCTCGTCATCGCCCGCGCGCTGATGGTCCGGCCGCAGCTGGCCATCCTCGACGAGCCCACCTCCGGGCTGGACGTCATCTCGGCGATCACCGTCCGGGAACGCATCCGCGACGCCGCGAACCATGGCTCCGTGCTGCTGTCCTCCCACAACCTGCTCGAGGTCGAGAACCTCTGCCACCGCATCGCCTTTTTGTTCGCCGGGACCATCATCGAGTGCGGAACCCCCCAGGAGTTGCGCGCCAAATACGACCGGAAGACCATCGAAGAGGTCTTCCTGCATCTGGTCCGCGAGAAGCGCCCGCAGGAGGAGAAGTAGCCGCCATGCTGTGGAACATCGTGCTCAAGGAAGTGCGGGAGATGCTCACCCTGACGACCATCGGCACCATCATCGCCGTCACCGCGATCTTCGCGTCCATGGGCGGCCTGGTGAGCATGACCAAGGGGGAGACCACCAAGAAGCCGGTCATCGCCGTGCTCGACCTCGACGCCCCCGGGGCGAAGCTGGCCGCCGTCGTCGTTGCGACGCTCTCGGAGAGCTGCGAGGTCATCTACCTGGGCACCGAAGACCGCGCCGGCCTCAAGACGCTGCGGGCCAACTCCCGCGGCGCGGCGCTCATCGAGATCCCGGCGGGCTTCGACGCACAGCTGCGCTCGGGGCACCAGGGGAAGCTCGGCGTCACCTGGATCATGCGCGGCGCCGGCGCGCTGGACACCATCTCCTCGGCCGTGATGGAGCGGCACTTCCTGTCGGTCAGCCGAGCCGTATCCCGGGAGCTCGTCACGGCCCGCATCGGCGGCGCCGACACCGCAGCGGCCGACGTGATCGTGGATCCGATCCAGCGCATCGAGAACACCTTCTTCAAGGAGAAACTGATCCCGATGCTCTCGCCGGCCAAGATCTCCCAGATCCTCGCCGCGCAGTCGATCACCGTCCCGATCATCATGATGATCATCCTCATGCTCGGCGGCGCCGTGGTCGTCTCCTCCATGGGGCTGGAGAAGGAGAACAAGACCCTCGAGACGCTGCTGACCCTGCCTGTGAGCCGACGCACGCTCGTGATGGGCAAGCTCCTGGGCAGCGCCATCGTGGGCATCCTGATGGCCGGGATCTTCGCGATCGGGTTCCGCTTCTACATCCAGAACTTCGAGGCCCCCGCCGAGAGCCTGGCGGTGCTCGGCCTGGACCTGGGCATCGGTGATTATATATTGGTCATTGTCTCTTTGTTTGCATCCCTGTTGTTTGGGCTGGCGTTTGCCCTGCTGTTGGGGGTGCTGGCCCGGGACTACAAGTCCGCCCAGATGCTCACCTATGCTATTTTAGTGTTGGCTATGTTTCCCATGATGATTGTAATGTTAAAGGATTTCGATACAGTCCCACTATCGTTGCAAATTTTATTATTTATCATCCCCTTCTCCCATCCGATGATGGCCATGCGCCAACTGGCGCTGGAAAATTCCGGCTTCGTGCTCTGGGGCATCCTCTACAGTTTCCTCGCCGCAGGGCTCCTGACTGCCGCCGTGGTGCGCGTCTTCCGCGCCGAAGTCCTGGTCACCGGCATCCTGCGCTTCCAGAAACGGCCTCCCACCGAGGATTCCTGACCCATATAAGTTGGGGGTGGACTTTTCCCCCGTTTCTGCTATGTATCCGCCTGTGTCTGACCGCGTTTTTTTCTTTCAACGAAAAGGAGCTGATATGAAACGCACATCCCTGTTATTTATTATGTCATTGACCTTTATTGTTTCTTTTTTGTCCACCGGCTGTGATGACGGCGGCAAGAAGAGCAATAACAACAACGTGAACAACAACAACGCCGTCTGCGGCAACGGCATCCTCGAGACCGGCGAGACCTGCGACGGCACCGACCTCGGCACCCTGACCTGCGAGACCATCGAAGGCGACTTCACGGGCGGCACCCTGGCCTGCACCGCCGGCTGCGCCCTGGACACCGCCGGCTGCACCACCGGCTGCACCGACGCCTGCGAGCTCGACAACCTCGTCTGCTCCGGCGACACGCTGCGCCTGTGCGAGGCCAACGTCGAGACCGGCTGCACCGAGTGGACCGACACCGACTGCACGCTCACCTCCGAGACCTGCGAGGTCATCGGCGGCGTGGCCCAGTGCGCCGCCTGCACCGACGCCTGCACCCTCGACGACGAGCGCTGCAACGACACCGACGACGGCATCGAGGCCTGCGTGCTCGGCGCCTCCGGCTGCACCGAATGGCTCGACGGCGGCTGCCCACTGCCCACCCCCGCCTGCGAACTGCAGGCCGGCGTCCCCACCTGCGTGGCCACCTGCACCGACGAGTGCACCCTCGACGCCGTACAGTGCAATCTCGCCGCCGACGGCATCGAGACCTGCGTCAACGGCGCAGCCGGCTGCACCGAGTGGTCCAACACCGCCTGCGATGTCGCCACCCCCGAGTGCCATGATCTGGCCGGCGTGGCCACCTGCCTGGCCCCCAACGGCTCCGGTGAGAGCTGCGCCGATGCTTACACCATCGCGCTTCCCTTCTACACCGAGGGCACCGACTTCACGGTCGACTTCACGGCCAACGACATGACCTTCACCGACGCCTCCTGCACCTTCTCCTGGGGCATGAGCGGCATGGACGCCGTGTTCGCCGTGAATCTGGTCACCGACGAGACCATCATCTTCGCCCAGGGCGGCGGCATTGACGCCGGCATCTACATCCAGAGCGTCTGCGACGCCGCCGGTGTCTGCCTGGACAAGGCCGACGACGTAACCTCCAATGGCACCGAGGGCATCCTGTTCCAGGCCCCAGCCGATGGCACCTACTATCTGATCGTCAAGGGTTTTTCGGCCTCTCCGTCCCCGGCGACCTACGCCATCGCCGCGTACTACTATGAGGATCCGTCCGAACTGACCTGCGACGACGGCTTCGACAACGACATCGACGGCCTCGTCGACTGCGAAGACTCCGACTGCTTCGGCGTCGGCGCCTGCACCACCGAGACCGTCTGCGACGACGGCCTCGACAATGACCTCGACGGCGACATCGACTGCGCCGACGCCGAGTGCGCCGGCATGGCCCCCTGCGGTCCCGAGAACACCCCTGAGTACTGCGGCGACGGCCTCGACAACGACAACGACGGCGACACCGACTGCGCCGACACCGACTGTGCCTCCATCGGTCCCTGCGGTCCCGAGAACACCGACATTCTCTGCGACGACGGCATCGACAACGACAACGACAGCTTCGTCGACTGCGCTGACGCCGACTGCATGGGGTTTGGCTCCTGCGGCGCTGAAAACACCGAGATCTTCTGCATCGACGGCATTGACAACGATGGCGATGGCCTCTTTGATTGCGCCGATGCCGACTGCGCCGCCACCGCCGACTGCCAGATCGGTGAATCCTGCGCCACTGCGCAGGCGGTGACCCTGCCGTTCAACGTGACAGGCACCAACATCAGTGTTGATTTCCTCAACAACCACAACTTCACCTACTCCTCAGGTGGATGCGGTACGGCCAACGGCTCCGAGGGCGTCTTCGCGGTGACCCTGACCACCGGTCAACGCATCAAGATCGACGAGACCGGCGGGGTGGATGCCGTCATCCGCGTACTGAGCACCTGCACCACCACGACCCCGACCTGCCTGTTGTCCTCCGACTACCCCGAGACCAACCTGATCTTCACGGCCCCGGCAGATGGAACCTATTATGTGATCCTCGAAGCCTATTCCTCCTCGACCACTTCGGGCTACACCTTCACGATCACGCCGCTTGCCAACACCGAAATCTCCTGCGTTGACGGAATCGACAATGACGGCGACAGCACCACCGACTGCGCCGACTCCGACTGTGCAGGCGTTGGCTCATGCGGCGCCGAGAACACGGTCGCCTACTGCGCCGACACCATCGACAATGATGGCGACGGCACCATCGACTGCGCTGACACCGACTGCACCGGCGTGGGTTCCTGCGGCGCCGAGAACACCGACATCTATTGCGCCGACTCCATCGACAATGACGGCGACGGCCTGATCGACTGCGCCGACTCCGAGTGCACCGGCCATCCCGGCTGCCCGGCCCTCATTCTTTTCGAGGACTTCAACACTTGGCCGCTGACGGGCTGGACCACCGACAACCCGACCGGCGGCGCCGACTGGTTTGGCGGTTCTTCCCAAACGCTGACGGGTGGTACTGGCTTATGGGCCATGGCCGACTCCGATGATTCCTGTGAAATTTACAACGACAGCCTGATCTCCCCGACCATCAATTGCTCCGGGTTCACCTCCGTCATCCTTACCTTCCGGCATTATTACAATTCCTGGAGTGGCGCCGATTCCGCCAATGTGGAAATTTCCATCGACGGTGGCACTTCCTGGGCGCCGGTCATTTCCTATGTTGTCGACACCGCCAACGGTGCCCTCGCCAACCTGGACATCTCCACCCAGGTGGCCGGACAGGCCGACGTGAAGATCCGCTTCCGCTACGTCGCCGATTGCGACTGGTATTGGCTCATCGACGACGTGACCGTGCTCGGCAACTAGTCCGGTTCACGCGCGACGCGACCGCCCCCTGACCTGACTCTCCTTCCCACACAACCCAAGGCCTTTGCGCCGACCTGAATTCACGGTCCAAACCGGTCCGTTTTCTGCTATGCTGATCCCCGGCGGACGCCCGGTCCAGCGCGGCCCGGACCCGCCCGGAGGCCTCCATGTTTCGACCCGCCATGCTGACCGTCCTGTTGACGCTCACCCTCCTCGTCGCCTGCGACGACGACCCGAAGAAGACCAACAACCACACCACCGGCTGCGGCAACGGCGTGGCCGAGTCCGCCCTGGACGAGCAGTGCGACGGCACCGATCTGCAGGGCCTCGACTGCCGCAGCCTGCTCATGGGCTTCGACGGGGGCCTCCTCGCATGTGACAGTTCCTGTCACCTGGACACCTCCGGTTGCCTGGGCTGCGATGACCTGTGCGACTTCGCCGGACAGGTCCGCTGCAACCCGGGCGGCTCCGGCATCGAGACCTGCGGACCGACGGAGGCCGGCTGCCTGGCCTGGGAGAACGAGCCCTGCGCCGAGGCGACCCCGTTCTGCGTGCTCGACGATGAGACACCGACCTGCGCGGCGGCCTGCACCGATGCGTGCACCATCGACGACGTCCGCTGCAGCACCGACGATGACGCCATCGAGACCTGCGTCACAGACGGCGCCGGCTGCACGGTCTGGGAGGGCACCCCGTGTGCCATCGACACCCCCGTCTGCGTGGACTCGATCGGCACCCCGACCTGCACGATGGTGCTCTGCGAGGACACCTGCACCCCCGACGAGACCCGGTGCAACGGAGCCGGAGACGGCGTCGAGACCTGCGTGGCCGGCTCCCCGTGCAACTCCTGGCAGAACACCCCCTGTGACGTCGCCACGCCCGCCTGCGCGCTTCAGGAGGGCAGCCCAGCCTGCATCGCCCCCAACGGCGACGGCGAGAGCTGCGCTGACGTGCGCCGCATCCCGGTGCCCTTCACCGCCGCGGGTCTGGACTTCACCGCCGACTATGCCACCCGCGACCTGGCCCTCTCCCACGCCTCCTGCGACGCCGGCGATGTCCCGGCCGGCCACGACGCCGTGTTCGAGATCGACCTCGCCGCGGGCGAGGCCGTGGTGTTCACCCAAGGCGGCGGCCTCGACGGCCAACTGTATGTGCAGGGCGCCTGCGACGGGGCCGGCGCCTGCCTCGACGCCCTGGACCAGGCCGGCGTCGGCGGCGTCGAGGAGCTCCTGTTCGAGGCGCCCGCCACGGGCACCTACACCCTGATCCTGGCCGCCTATTCATCCGCACCGGTCGACACCCGCTACATCATCGCCGTGTACCGGTGGGAGGACCCCGCCGAGCTGTCCTGCGACGACGGCTTCGACAACGACTTCGACGACGTCGCCGACTGCGCCGATCCCGACTGCTTCGGCGTGGCCGGCGCGTGCGACTCCGAGATTGCCTGCGGAGACGGCCTCGACAACGACGGCGACGGTCACATCGACTGCTTCGACTCCGAGTGCACCGGACAGGCCCCCTGCGGTGTGGAGTCCGGTGAAGCCCGCTGCACCGACGGCGTTGACAACGACGCCGACGGCGCCACCGACTGCGCCGACCCAGCCTGCGCCGGGAATTCCTACTGCCCGGTGGTCCTGATCGACGAGGGCTTCGGCACCTGGCCGCCGGCGGGCTGGACCATCGTCAACGGCGGCGATCCGGCCCACACCTGGGGCTCCTCGGCCGACTCGGGCCGCTCGCTTTCAGGCGCCACGGGCCTGTTCGCGGTGGTCGACTCCGACGCCCCCTCGGCCACCCTCGACCACGACGAGAGCCTGATCACCCCCGCGTTCTCCTGCGTCGGATACACCAACGTCTCGCTGTCGTTTCTGCATACCTACCGTGACTACTCCGGCACCGACTCCGCCTCCGTCGCCCTGTCCACCAACGGCGGCACTACCTGGACGCCCCTGGCCACCTACCTGGCCGACACCACCGACGGCGCCACGGTGGAGCTGAGCGCGACGACGGCCTGTGCGGGCAGTCCTTCGGCGGTGATCCGCTTCCGTTATGTCAGTTCATGGGATTGGTACTGGCTGCTCGATGAGGTGCGCGTGGTCGCCTGGTAAGGCGGTCGCGGGTCAGACTATTTCGTGTAGGGGACCGGAGCCGGGGCCGGTGACGGCGCGGGAGCCGGGGCCGGATCGGACGGCGGGACCGGCATGGACGCCGGGGCGTTGGCGATCTTGAACTCGACGCGCCGGTTGTTGCCGCGGCACTCCTTCTGCTCGCGGCGCTTGAGCCCGGAGCAGTCGGTCATCGGCATGGTCTCGCCGAAGCCCCTGGAGGTCAGGCGCGAGGCCTCGACACCCTTGGAGACCATGTACTTCACGACCTCGGCCGCGCGGCCGTCGGACAGCTTCAGGTTGTCGTTGTCGTCGCCCACGTCGTCGGTGTGGCCCTGGACCTCGAGCAGCTTGATGTGCGGATAGGACTTCAGGATCGACACCACCGTGTCGAGGACCTTGAAGCTCTCGCGCTTGATCGTGGTCTTGCCGGTGTTGAAGAAGATCTTGTCCATGATCTGGATGTTGGTCCGGGTGATGATGGCCTTGACCTTGCCCTTGTCGGGGCAGCCGTCGTCATCCTCGACGCCGTTGATGGTCTCCTTCTCGTTGGGGCACTTGTCGAGGCCCTTGCAGACGTCACCATACTTGGCGAGGTCCTTCTGGATGTCGGCGTTGTCGTCGCAGAAGCCGTCCTCGTCGTTGTCGGCGTCGGGGCAGCCGTCCTCATCGGCGAAGGTGTCCTTGTCCTCGGGTTCGTTCACGCACTTGTCGGTCGCGTCGGGAATCCCGTCCTTGTCGGTGTCACGCGCGGCGTCCGGGCAGCCGTCCTCGTCCTCGAAGTTGTTCTTGTCCTCGGCCTCGTTGACGCACTTGTCGGTCGCATCGGGGACCCCATCCTTGTCCGTGTCGCGCGCGCCGTCGGGACAGCCGTCCTCGTCCTCGAAGTTGTTCTTGTCCTCGGCCTCGTTGACGCACTTGTCGGCGATGTCGAAGATGCCGTCCTTGTCGGTGTCCTTGGTGGCATCCGGGCAGCCGTCCTTGTCCTCGAAGTTGTTGAGATCCTCGGCCTCGTTGACGCAGGCGTCGGCGTCATCGGGGATGCCGTCGCCGTCGGCGTCCTTGACCACGGGGGCGACCTTCACCTTGGGGCTGTAGCCCACGGAGAAGAACGCACGGAACTTCGAGGCCTGGCCGCCCGAAGACAGACCCGCGCCCAGGCCGCCGGTGAAGATCAGCCCGGTGCAGGAGCGCCAGCGCGCGGCCAGCAGGGCTTCGGCGGGCATCTCCTCGGCGTCGATGGAAGCGTCCTCGTCAGCCTTGGCGTCGTCGAGGCCGACGCTGCCGTAGATCTCGCCGACCACGGACAGGTGCTTCATGAGGGGCACCTCTGCGCCGATG
The DNA here is from genome assembly GCA_002841825.1 of Deltaproteobacteria bacterium HGW-Deltaproteobacteria-22. GTDB lineage: Bacteria > Myxococcota_A > Polyangia > HGW-17 > HGW-17 > HGW-17. The sequence continues at coordinate 24,617 of PHAZ01000080.1, forward strand.
GAGTAGGTGATCTCGTCGTCGAGCAGCATGTTGTCCACCTCGACGGGCTTGCGCATGCGGTAGCCGAGCTGGCCGATGATCACGGCGCCGTTGCCGAGGCGGTAATCGACGATCAGGCGCGGGTCGAACATGAAGCCCGCCTCACCGGCGGCCGCGTTGCCCGTGGCCGTCGGAAACTGCAGGATCGGCACGAACGCCAGTCCCAGGCCGGGGCCCTTGCTCTGCAGGAACACGACCTTCGGGATCAGGCGGAAGTCCGAGATGGCCTGCGCCTTGAGATCGCCCGAACCTGGGTAGCCCAGGTCGGCCGCGTTGTCGCCGCCCTGCCACAGGATCGCCTGCATGTTGGCGCCCAGCTGGAAGTACTTCCAGATGCCGATGCCGAAGGACAGGTCCATGGTCACCTGGTGCTCCACGATGGAGCCGATCTTGTCGCCGTTGAGGGCGACGGTCATCGGATCGTAGGCGTAGCCGATCATGCCGCCGACAAACCACTGCAGGTGCTCCATCTTGCGGGCGCCCTCGGAGGTGATCAGGCCGTTCGGATCCGCGCTCATCTTGAAGGGAAGAAGGTTGAAATCATAGGGATTCTGGGCGGCGGCCTGCACCGGCATCCACGACAGGATCATCAAAGACGCGATAAGAAACTTTTTCATGACGTGCTCCTTTGCACTTGAACCGGCACCGTTTCAGTTAATTCTTGATCCGGCTCGCAATTCGGGAACCGTAAATCCGCATTCGTTTTCTGTCAAGCTGAGAAACCCCGCCCACCCGATGCTTGATCCTTTACTTTGCCCCATCAGCCGGTTATTTCATTTGCACGGGCCTGTTCCCGACGAACCGGGCCCGCGCCAGTTGAAAACGGGGAGCCCCATGCCGAAAATCCGAATCACCGCACTGATCCTGTCCATCCTCTCCCTGGTCCTCCTCCTGGTCGGAACCTTCTCGCGGGAGTGGCGCTACCGGTTCTCCCGGCTCAGCGAGGGGAGCGCACAGTTGGAGTACTGGGAGGGCTGGGGCCTCTCCGACATCACGATCTGCATCAAGTGCGTCAACGGCTGCGAGGGCATCGAGGGCGAGCGGCGCGCCTGCAACAAGATCCTGTACGCCGAGCACCTGGCGTCCCTCGAGTCCCGCCTCGAGCGTGCCCGGAAGATGTACTTCGACGACGCCCCCGACGTGGTGCGTCTGCAGGATGAAATCAGGAACTTCCGGGCCATCGACCGCTGGGGCCCCATCGTGCGGAAGGTCTCCTTCGCCGGGTTCGGCGTGGCCGGCCTGTTCATTTTCTGGGCCCTTCTGCACCGCCGACGGCTGCCGGCCCTGGTGCCGCTGGTCCTTGGGGTCGCCGTGGGCCTCGCGCTGGTCTCGCTGGACCTGGTGTTCATCACCTTCTCCAGGACCGCCATCGCACCCAAGCTCACCCACGCCGCCGTCCTCCACCTGCTCGGCGCTGCCCTGCTCCTCCCGGCCGCCTGGTGCCTCTTCAGGAAGCCCGTCGACCCCTTCGCCGCGATCATGGCAGAGGTCGTCCCCGACGCCCCCGCAGATGCCACGGAACCGACTCCATAGCCCCGCCTCCCACCCCGACTTCGGGACATGGTGCAGCTCTCCCTTTCCCGGGTTCACTCCCACTTTTTCCTTGACGCATAGCTCGATTCTCTTTACCCCAATGTATGTCCATGGAGGGACCACAATGAAAGTCAGGATTATCCACTTGTTGACATGGGCCATGTGCGGCGGGATGTTCGGCTGCGACAACTCGACCAACACCGTCGATGCCTGCGGGGACGGGTTCGTGGATCCCGCCGAGGAGTGTGACAGGACGGACCTTCAGGGACAGTCGTGTGGGAGCCTTGGGCATTACAACCTCGCCGGCACCCTTGGCTGCACCAACGACTGCGAGTTCGACCGCACCGAGTGTGGCGGGCGCTGCGGCGACGGGGTCCTCGAGGGGGAGCGGGGTGAGCAATGCGACGGGGAGAACCTTGCCGGCGCGACCTGCGACTCCCAGGGCTTCTCCGGCGGCAGCCTGGGCTGCGACAGCGCGTGCCATTTTGACACCAGCGCCTGCGAGAGCCGCTGCGGCGACGGGGTGGTCACCGCCCCCAACGAAGACTGCGAGGGCGACGACCTCGCCGGCGGCACCTGCCAGTCCGAGGGGTTCTATCAGGGCACGCTGCGCTGCGGCGATGGATGCCGGTATGACACCACCGATTGCGACCAGCAGTGCGGCGATGGCAGCATCCAGGACCTCTTCGGTGAGGTGTGCGACGGGATCCTGCTCGATGGCCAGAGCTGCGAAGGGCTCGGCTATCATGGCGGTCAACTCCTGTGCGCGGCGGACTGCCGGTCCCTCGACGAGACGCCGTGCCAGGAGGTCGGCCGCTGCGGGGACAGCCTGATCCAGGAGGCCTTCAACGAGACCTGCGACGCCACCAACCTGGGGGGACAGACCTGCCTGAGCCTGGGTTACGATCGGGGCGAGCTTGCCTGCAAGGTCGACTGCACCCTGGACGAGGGCGCGTGCATCCTCCATTTTGCGCGGCTCGCACCCGGCGGATACCACACCTGTTCGATCCGCTCCAACGACTCGGTCTGGTGCTGGGGGAACAACAACTTCGGCAGCGTCGGGGATGGCACGACGACCCATCGGCTCGTTCCCACGGCCGTGAGCACCCTGGGCTCCGGCGTGACGGCCCTGGCCGCGGGGGACCTGCACACGTGCGCCCTCAAGACCGACGGTTCGGTCTGGTGCTGGGGCAAGAACGACTACGGCCAGCTCGGCGACAACTCCACCACCCATCGGCAGGTCCCCACGGCCGTGAGCGCCCTGTCCTCCGGTGTGACGGCCCTGGCCGCGGGGGACCTGCACACGTGCGCGATCAAGACCGATGGTTCGGCCTGGTGCTGGGGCAGAAACGAAAAAGGCCAGCTCGGCGACGGCACCTCGACCCAGAGTCTTGTCCCTGTAGCCGTGGACACCCTGGTCTCCGGCGTGGTCGCGATGGACGCCGGCACCAAGCATACCTGCGCGTTGAAGACCAACGGCTCGGTCTGGTGCTGGGGTGACAACTTTCATGGCCAGGTGGGTGACAACACCACGACCTCGCGGCTCGTCCCCACGGAGGTCTCCGGGCTCACCGCGGGGGTCACGGCTCTGACCTCGGGCAGCGAGTTCAACTGCGCGGTGAAGGTGGACGGCTCGGCCTGGTGCTGGGGGCGCGGCGACACCAACCAGCTCGGCACCGGCACCACCAGCGACCGGTTGGTTCCCACCGCCGTGACGGAATTCGGCTCCGGAGTGTCCCAGGTGACCGCCGGTGACACCTTCACGTGCGCGCGCAAGACCGACGGCTCGGTCTGGTGCTGGGGCAACAACACCTACAGCCAGATCGGTGACGGCACAACCACTTCGCAGCCACTTCCCACGGCCGTGAGCGGCCTCACCTCCGACGTGAGCCAGGTGATCGCCGGAAGATACCACGCCTGCGCCGTGAAGACCGATGGCTCGGCCTGGTGCTGGGGCCGCAACGAAAACGGTGCCATCGGCGACGGCACCGTCGTCCTCCGGAGCGTCCCCGTCCAGGTAAGGTTCTGATCCCGACCTGACGAATCCCCGACCCACCCAAGGTCTTGTCACGTTCGCCAATCCAAAACTGTACCAATTGGACTTTCGCGGCGATGTGCGAATTTCAAATTTCGTTGATATTGCTGAGCGGGGTGGACGGGACTCGAACCCGCGGCCTCCGGCGTGACAGGCCGGCGTTATAACCGACTTAACTACCACCCCAAGTCATGTGGGCGGGACAGGGTTCGAACCTGCGACCTATTGGGTGTAAACCAATTGCTCTTCCGACTGAGCTACCCGCCCGAAGGCGTCCCAACAGGCACGGTTCGTGCCGTGTCGCCACAACCCTGTCAAAACAGGGTGCGAGGGATTTACGAGAAAATGCGGAAACTGTCAAGCTGAAAAAACAGGGGGAGAGAAAAATCGAAAAAAAAACTTCCGGCCTAATCCGGCTTCCTTTCACGGTCGTACGGCGGGGTCCAGTTCTCGCGCAGCTCCTGGGTCTTCGGGTTGATCACCAGCGCGCCGGCGGGCACGTCGCCCAGCACGGTGGTGCCGGTGCCCACGTAGGCGCCGTCGCCCACGGTCACGGGCGCGATCAACTGCGAGTCCGAGCCCACGAAGACGCCCGCACCCAGGGTGGTGTGGAACTTGTTCTTTCCGTCGTAGTTGCAGGTGATCGTTCCGGCGCCGATGTTGCTGCCCTCGCCGATGGTGACGTCACCGAGGTACGACAGGTGGTTGGCCTTCACGCCCGCGGCCAGGGTGGCCTTCTTCAACTCGACGAAGTTGCCCACGTGGGCGTTCTCACCCACGTCGCTGCCGGGCCGCAGGTGCGAGTACGGCCCCACGCGGGCTGCGGAGCGCACCACGGAGTCCTCGATGACCGTGTAGGGCAGGATCCGCGCCTTTTCGCCGATGCGCGCGTTCTCGAGCACGCTGCCGTGGCCGATCACCGCGCAGGACTCGATCACGGTCGCCCCGCGCAGGCTCACCTGTCCCTCGATCACGGCGCCACCGGCGATCTCGACGTCGTCGTGCAGCTCCACGGTGTCGGGCTGGAGAAAGCACACGCCCTCCTCCATGAAGCGCCGCACGCGCGCCTTCTGGGCCAGTTGCTTGGCGCGGGCCAGGTCCATCTGCGTGTTCACGCCCATCACCTCGGACTCGGGCACGGTGATCGTGGGCACGCGCACCTTGTCGACGGCGAGCATGATCAGGTCCGTGAGGAAGAACTCACCCTTCTTGTTGTCCGAGCGCAGAAGCGGGATCGCCTCGTTGAGCCACTTGCGGCAGAACACGTAGATCCCGGAGTTGCACTCGGTGACCTTCAACTGCTCGGGCGTGCACTCGGTCTGCTCCATGATGTACTCGACCTCGCCGGCCCCGTCGCGCAGCACGCGGCCGTAGCCGTGCGGATCCGCGGCCACGAACGTCAAGAACGACCCCAGGGCGCCGACCCGCGTGTGCATGTCCATCAGGCGGCGCAGCGAGTCCGCGCGCAGGAGCGGCACGTCGCCGGCGAGCACGACCACGTCGGTGACCCAATCGGGAAGCCCCGGCAGCGCGCACTGCACGGCGTGCCCGGTCCCGAGGGGCTCGCCCTGGTCGACGGCCTCCGCCTGGGGCAGCACGCTGCGGGCCACACCGATGATCTCGTCCTTCTGGTGGCTCACCACGAACATATTCGCCTCGATCTCCAGTTCCCGCAGCACGCGGGCGACGCGGGCGACGATGGGGACCCCGCCGACCTCGTAGAGCAGCTTGGAGCGGGGGCTCTTCATGCGGGTGGATTTTCCGGCGGCCAGGACGATGCTTGCAAACCTGTACATGCGGTGGACTCCTTCGAACGCCTTTGTACAATGGGTTGCCGGAAAACGCCAGTTGGGATATATGGTTCCCGTGGGAATGACTTTCCACGGCTTTTTCGTGGGAGCGGCTTCCCACGACTTGGGCGGGAGTGAGATCACGATGACCCTTCTGGACCGGGGAACCTGGAATGCTTCGACGTGGGCGCCACCGCCGGTGCTGCCGGCGATCAACGTGCCGCTGCCGGTGTCCTCCGGTGTGGCGTGCACCCCCGGAGACGAACCCCGCGACGTCCCGGAGCCCTGCGGGCTTCCCGCGTTCACCACGGCACGACCAATCCCGAGGGGGGATCTCGACGCCCTGCTCGGCGACCCTCAGGCTGCTCCGGAGATCGTCGTCCGCGAGCTCGGCGACCGCATCGGGGTGCCCGGCTGGGACGGCGTGTCCGACGTGTCGTTTACCCGGCAACCGTGGTTCTCGTCGACGGGACCCGATGCCGCCACGCTGCACGTGCCCGGAGCCCGGCCCGCGCCCGGCCGGCCGTTCCCCTTGTTGGCCGCCTTCCTG
>PHAZ01000081.1 GCA_002841825.1 Deltaproteobacteria bacterium HGW-Deltaproteobacteria-22
CGACCTGTAGGATCCCATGGGCCCCTGTCTTTTTCCGGATTATCGTTACATGGAAACTGGCCCCGGGCAGCTTGGCTACCCGGGGAGACAAGCGGATAAGACTACTTGGCGGCCTTGAGGCGGGCTTCGATGTCCAGCGCGACCTTCAGTCCGGAGTGCTTGTGGTTGGAGTTGCTCCAGAACTTGAAGCGGGCCTTGATCGTGTCGATGATCTGGCGGGCTTCCTTCTCGGTGAGGCCGTCCTTGCCCACGCGGACGTAGCCAAGGCCCTTGGCCGCTCCGCCCAGCGCCTCGGGCGTCTCGCCGATGTATTCGAACAGGTCGCGCAGGAGGTTCTGGTCGTTGCCCTTGAGGATGTCGAGCACGTGGGCCAGGCCGGCCTTGTCGCCGAGCTGGACCAGCGCGACGGCAGCGAGCATGGCGTAGGTGTCATACTGGCTCTTGACGCCTGCGAGCTTGACGACGTCCTTGAACACGCCGCCGATGAGCCCGGCGAGCTTCTTGCGGTGGGAGTCGGCCACGAACGGCGCGTCGGTCATGAGCATCTTGAAGCCGTTGGGGTTGGTCAGTTCCTTCTTGGTCTTGTCCCAGCCCAGGTAGTCCTTGATGACCTTCTCACCGGTGGAGTCGCCGATGCCGTACAGGGCCACCACGCCGATGCCAACCTCGAAGTTGCGGTCGTACCAGGTGATCTTCTTCTTGTTGACGGTCTTTTCACGCTTGTTCTGCTCGACGCGCTTGAGCCACTCGTTCTTGACAGCGGTGTCCTTGACGGCCATGAAAGCCAGGGCGCGGGCGGCTTCGTGCTTCTGCTGGCTGTCGCCCATGTAGTTCTTGATGAACTCGACGGCGTCGGAGCTGGTGGTCTTGGTGCGGCCGAGGTAGCGGATGCAGCCGCCGACGTTGGCCTTGTCGTGGCTCTCGGTGCTCTGGAAGATGGCCAGGCAGGTCTTCTCGATCTCGGTGTTCTGCGCCTTGCTCAGTTTCCAGGCGTCAGCCACGGCCAGGAACATGGTGGTGTGCTTCTGGGCGCACTTGGACTCGGCGCGGGGCTTCAGGGCCATGCCCTTGATCATGACGTCGGCCTGGTCCTTGGCGCCGATGAGCCACAGGGCGCGGTAAGGGGAGTCCTTCATGGAGGAGTCGCGGGTGCCGCACCACAGGGTCTCGATCTTCTTCGGCGTGTTGATCGTCTTGGCGATCAGGGTCGCGGCGTCCTTGAAGTTCCACAGCGGGGCGGCCGTGCAGGCACGGGGGCCGACTGCGTCGTCCTCGTTGAACTTCCAGATCGGGGCATTCTCGCCCCATTCCTTGTCCTCGGTGTGGGACAGGGAGTCGCCCCAGAACTCGGCGTAGTCGGCTGACGGGTTGCCCAAAAAGGCGTCCCAGCCGAACTTACAGTTGAACAGGCTCGAGCAGTCCTTGGTCATCTCCCAGATCTTGCCCTCGTTGTTGTAGGCGCCGAACTGCTTGGTGGTGTTTTTCTCCAGGACCAGCCATTTCTTGCACACGGGATCTTTGATCAGGAATTCATCGATCTTCCAGCCGCGCAGGTTGGAAAAGGCAGGAACGACAAAACTGAAGACAAACAACAAAGAAACAGGAATTGACATTAACCAGAATTTTTTCATCTTTTTCCTCCAGGTGTGAGTAGGTTTTGGGAAACCGTTTTCAAACGACGACTCTTTGCTATAAAATTTGTCGCTAATTGTCAAGCGTCACGTGCCACCGTACGCAGGTCGCCGCCAAAAATTCACGCCTCTGCCCGGCCAATGGTGCGGTCCTCACACACGTCCGCAGTCGGCTTCGGGGTCCATGCCCCTGCTTTCGTTCACGCCAGCAATGATTCCCTGATGTTAGCCCATCACGAAGCGCCAGGGGACGTCGGCGTTCTTCCGGATGCCGATGCGCGGGGTCGCTGAGAACGGGGGAGGCGGACCCGTTCGCGGCAGCAGGTACAGGGGGCCGGCGGGGTCGGTCAGATCCGCGCCGTCGAGGGCGCGGTCGATGCCGAAGACCCGGCACAGGCGCCCGGGCCCGGTGGTCTGCGCGTCGGGAATGAGGTCATTCGTGAGCGCGCCGGATTCCGAGGGCACAAGGGTGCCCGAGAGGACGCAGCCTGCAACTGGCGCCCCCCGCACCGCGCGCAGGAGGACGGCCTCGCCCTGTCCTTCGGGGCCCGTCACGACGTTGACGCAGAAGTGCATGCCGTAGATGAAGTAGACGTAGGCGTGTCCGCCGGAGAGGAACATCGCGGCGTTGCGCGCGGTGCGGCCCCGATGGGCGTGGCAGGCGGGGTCGTCGGGCAGATAGGCCTCGGTCTCGGCGATCACGCCGGTCAGGACGCTGCCGGCAGGCAGTCCGCTGCCGGCAGGCATACGGCGCACCAGCATGCATCCGAGCAGGTCCTGGGCCACCGCCAGCGCGCCGCGCGTGAAAAATCCTGGAGGGAAACCGACGACGGACGAGGACAACGAGCACCTTTACTTTCCGGGACATTTTGGTACCTTGGCCGGATGAAAACGTCAACCCTTTCCCTCTCCATGCTGCTGTCCGGGATCATCCTTTCCATGAGCGTTTCCTGCACGAAGTCCGCGCCCAAGAAGACCGTCGCGCCTCCTCCCGAGCCCAAGCCGGTGCTCGTGGGACGCCACGAGACCCCGCCGCCGCCTGCCCCGGTGCGGCCGTTCAACCCGTTCCCGGCCACACCAGGGGACGCGGTGGACACGCTCCACGGGCAGAAGGTGGCCGACCCGTACCGGTCCCTCGAAGACATGAACCTGCCCGCCACCAGGGAGTGGGTCACCAAACAGAACGGGTACGCGCGCAAGTTCCTCGGCGCCCTGCCCGATCGCGAGGCCATGGAGAAGCGCCTGGCCGAACTGAACTACATGGAGTGGGTCAGCCCACCCAAGCGCAAGGGCAAGCGCTACTTCTTCGCGCGCCGGCACCTCGACCGCGAGAAGGTCGTGTACTACTGGCAGGAGGGCCCCAAGGGCGCGCCCAGGGTCCTGCTGGATCCGAACACGCTCAGCGCCGACGGCTCGGTCGCGATCAAGGGCGTCTTCCCGACCCATGACGGCAAGACCGTGGCGTATCTCAAGAGCCTCAACAACGCCGACCACGCCACCCTGTACGTGATGGACGTGGCCTCGAGCAAGGTCTCCACCGTGGACGTGATCGACGGCGCGCGCTACGCCAGCCCGTCCTGGGACGAGAAGGGCAAGGGCTTCTATTACACGCGCATCCCGATGGATCCGGCCATCCCGGCCATGGACCTGCCGGGCCACGCGGCCGTGTATTATCACAAACTGGGGACCGACCCCAAGACCGACCGCCTGGTGCGCGAGCAGACCGGCGACCCGCGCATGTTCATCGGGGCCGACGTGTCCCGCGACGGACGCTGGCTGGTGGCGGCGATCCAGTTCGGCTGGACCAACGTGGACCTGTACTTCCAGGACCTCAAGGAGAAGAACCCGCTGTGGAAGCCCCTGGCCGTCGGCCGCGGCGCGATGCACCTGCTCGAGATGCACAAGGGCTTCTTCTACATCGCGACCAACGAGGGCGCGCCCAACTACCGCATCTACAAGGTCGACCCCCGCAAGCCCGCCGTCGCCGACTGGAAGGAGATCGTCCCCGAGCAGAAGGACAAGGTCCTCGACGGCTTCTCCATCGTGGGCGGCAAGCTGGCGCTGACGTACCTCCACCAGGCGAGCTCCCGTCTGGAGCTGGCCGACCTCGAGGGCAGGAACCGGCGCGAGATCGCCCTGCCCGGCATCGGCACCACCCCCGGCCTGCAGGGCGACCCCGACGACGACCGCGCGTTCTACAGTTTCTCCTCCTTCACCAGTCCGCCGATCGTGTACGAGACGTCCGTGAAGAAGGGCGGCAACAAGATCTTCTTCGAGGTGAAGCTGCCGTTCGACCCGGCGCCGTTCACCACCACGCAGGTGACGTACAAGTCCAAGGACGGCACCCCCGTCACGATGTTCCTGATCCACCGCAAGGACCTCAAGGCCGACGGCAGCACGCCTTTCATGCTGTACGGCTACGGCGGCTTCAACATCAGCCTCACCCCCACGTTCTCGGCCACCCGCATGGTGTGGCTCGAGTCCGGCGGTGCCATCGCCATCCCCAACCTGCGCGGCGGCGGCGAGTACGGCGAGAACTGGCACCAGGCCGGCATGCTGCTGACCAAGCAGAAGACCTTCGACGACTTCATCGCGGCGGCGCAGTATCTGATCGACCAGAAGTACACGCGTTCGGAGAAGCTCGCGATCCAGGGCGGCTCCAACGGCGGCCTGCTCGTGGGCGCGGCCATGGTGCAGCGGCCGGACCTGTTCCGGGCGGTGGCCTGCCACGTGCCGCTGCTGGACATGGTGCGCTACCACCTGTTCGGCTCGGGCAAGACGTGGATCTCCGAGTACGGCTCGGCTGATGATCCGGCGCAGTTCGCCGCGATTCTGGCCTACTCGCCGTATCACCACGTCGTCGAGAACGTGATGTATCCGGCGCTGATCATGATGGCCGCCGACAGTGACGACCGCGTGGATCCGATGCACGCGCGCAAGTTCGTGGCCGCTGTGCAGGCCGCCTCGGGGTCCTCGAACCCGGTGCTGCTGCGCGTGGAGACCAACGCCGGTCACGGTGGCGGCGACATGGTGAAGAAGCGCGTCGAGAGCGCGGTCGACGAGTTCTCCTTCCTCTTCCATCAACTGGGAATGCGCTTTTCCCGTCCGGGACAGACACGGTGAGACCCGACAAATACCCCATCCGCACCGAAAGTGAAATCCACCCCCGCATCTCTGAACTGGTGGCACAGGGGGTCGGGTTGTCCCCCGCGGCCCAGGACTGGCTCTCCGGAGGCCACGTCGACAGCGAGTGGGACGAGGACATCCAGAAGAACCTGTTCCTCTGCATGCCGATCCTGCCGCTGGTCAGCCTGCAGCGCCAGCTTGACCAGGTGCGCACCATGATGGACAACGTCATGCAGCACGCCGAGTTCACCGGCAACCCCGAGCTGCACACCGAGGTGGAGCGCACCTGGAGCCTGCTGCAGGAGGAGATGGACCGCCTGTTCCGCAACGTCTACATCGCGACCTTCGTGGAGGACCCGGCCCTGTACGCGATGCTCGGCGTCGAGCAGACCAAGTCCGTGTTCCGCAAGTTCAAGGTGCTGTTCGCCAACCAGCGCACCGACCTGATGCGCATGGAGGAGAACCTCGTGGAATACTTGGGCAAGTTCATATGATTCGGCCGCTCTTTTTACTCTTCCTGCTGCTCGCCACTGCCGCGTGCGGCCGGCAGGAGAAGAAGTCCGACCCGCCCGCATCGCCCGGCCAGGAGATGGCCGCCGGCATCACCGAGGCAGCGCTCCTGGCCCACGTGAACCATCTGACCTCGAAAGAACTTGCAGGACGGAAGATCGGATCACCGGGGGAGAAGGCTGCCGCAGCCTACGTTGAAAAGCATCTGAAGGCGGCCGGCTTCACGCCGGTGGGCGAGGCGATGATCGTGCCGGTGCTTCGACCGGGCCTGACCGGGACCCTCAACGTGGTGGGCGTGAAGCGCGGCCAGAATGACCGTGTCGTGCTCGTCGGGGCGCACCTGGATCATCTCGGCGTACGCGACGGCGAGTTATACCCCGGCGCCGACGACAACGCATCGGGCGTGGCGGCCCTGCTTGAAATCTGCCGTGAGTTGTCGACCCTGCCGCTGAAAAAGACCCTCGTGTGCGTGGCCTTCGGCGGCGAGGAGGCCGGACTGGTGGGCTCCCGCGCCTTCGTGAGGGAAGCGACCGTCGACCCGGCGAAGATCGACCGCATGGTGAACCTGGACATGCTCGGCCGCCCCCTGTTCGAGAGCATGTTCGGCCAGTCCAAGCCCGACGGGCTGGGCGTCATCGTGAACCGGATCCCGGAGGCCGAGCTCGACGGAATCATCGCCCTGGCCAAGGCCCAGGGCGTCGAGATCATGTCCCTGCCGGAGATCTGGATCCAGAAACTGCAGCCGGGCTTCGCGTACGACTCCATGCCCTTCAACGGGAAGGACGTCGCCACCCTGTTCTTCTCGTCGGGCCTGCATGCGGACTACCACCGCACCACCGACACCGCCGACCGCCTCGCGCCGCGCCAGCTGCGCGACCGGGCGGTGGCGATCACGAAGATCGTCGCCCACCTCGCGCAATAACCTGCAGGTATATATTTACAAAGCATAAGAGGCGGCACAGTCGGGGACTTGTCGGACCAGTCAGACCGGTCGGACCGGTCAGCCGGGGCCGCCCGGAAGTATCAGAAAACAAAAACGAGAAGAGAAGAGGGAGGAATTACTCTTCCTCCAGCTCGAAGCGGACCGTGACGGTGGCCGTGGAGGCCATGGGGCGGCCGCGCGTGTCTTTGGCGGGCTCGTAGCGGGCGGACTTCGCAGCGGCCACGGCTGCACGGTCCAGCGTGGGATGGAGCCCCGCGAGGACCTCGACCTTGTAAACGTTGCCGTCGCGGTCGATGTGCAGCAGGAGCCGGACCTTGCCCTCGATGCCGAGGTGCCTGGCGCTCTCGGGATAATCCACCTGGGGAAACGCGACGCGCTTGGGAGGCGTGGCTTCCCTGGGCGGCGGCGGCGGGATCATCGGCGGCGGCGGTGGCGGGGCCATGGTCTCCATCGGCGGTGGTGCCACGGGGACGACGGGTACCGTGTTGCCGGGGCCGTCGAGCTCGGGCGGTCCGTCGGGGTCCTCGGGCGGCGCGTCCGGATCGGTCAGGTCGATGACGTGCTCTGTGTGGGTCAGCCGGACCGGGGTTTTCGAGGTCGAGGCGCGCAGCAGCTGGCTGGGACGTGGCGTGCGCGGGCGGGGCGTCTCCCGCACCCTGCGCCGGGAGGCCACGCGCAGGTTCGACAGGCGCTCGGCCACGGGCTCCTCCACGACCGGACGGGGCGGTCTCTTCTGAGGCGACAACTGCAGGACGGCCATGCGGTGACGCGTGCCCGGCTCGAGCTCCTCCCAGGTGAACTCGCCCGGATCCAGGAAGCCCAGGCCGAGCAGCCCGGTGACGAGCACCAGTCCGTAGAGCAGGGCCTGCGTGAAGAAGCCCGGGCGTGGCAGGTTCGACAGGGGCGTCGACGCCGGGACCTCGTGGGCGGAGAAGCGCAGGCGCCAGTCCCCGTCCCCGACGATCTCGCCCGAGCACGGAAACGCCAGCTCCTGCGCGCGCGCCTGGGTCCCGGGGTCGAGGGTCTCCTCCCCGATCCGGGCGCCGAGACCGGCAGGCAGATCCAGCAGCATGCGCCCGCCCGGGGCCGGCCGGAACAGGGTATGGCCCACGGAGAACACGCCGCGCACCGGCTTGATCTCATAGCCGTCGGCCCGCAGTTGATCGACAAGGACCCGATCATCCGGGGAGGCGCCGGACACACCTGCGCCCACCGCGGTCAGCGGACAGAACACGTCGAACAGGTGGCTGTCGCCGACGGCGATGGTCGCCGGCGCAGGGAACCAGCGAGACGAGATGATCTCAGGCCCCAGCAGGACCGTGATCTCGAGCCCCCTGGTCATCCCCATCGTCTCCTGGAAATGCGTCGGGATGGGCCACGGTTCTGCCGCGCGTCACGCTCGGCCAGCCGCGCCGAGAGCGTGCGGGCGCGCAAGGATTTCCTGTGCACGAGGATGAAAAGGACGCCCGCGACCGCGCCCAGCCCGAGCCCGATGTAGTGGGCCCGGTAGGATGTCGTCGGGGAATAGGAGTGGGGTATCAGCATCAGCAGGCCGAATCCGGAGAGCCGCAGCACGCGCTTGGGGAAGCTCAGGTGGCTCTCGACCCAGGCGTACAGCACCAGCCAGAACCCGAACACGACGAATAAAAGTCCCGAGGAACCGACCAGCCCCATATACAGGGGATAGGACAGGATCGTCAGCCAGTGGGTGACGACCCCGAGTGTGACCAGGATCACGGGAAACGCACGAAATCCGTAGAAGGCGGTCGCAAAACCGGCGAACGGCACGAGCAGGATCATGTTTCCCAGGTAATGATCGAAGCCCGAGTGAACCATCATCGAGGCGAGCAACCTCACCGGGGCGTCCCATTCATGAAGGGTGTAACCGTTGATATGGCAGGACGCCCGGAAGGCCGGGTCCCAGGAGGCCCAGATGGTGATGATCCCGGAGAGCGCCGCGTAAAGCACGGCCCAGAAGAAGGCCCAGGGTGAAGGGTGCACCGAGAGGAGACTGACGTCGGGCAGCGGCGTCGGCTCGTCGGCCTCGTCCTCGTCGCCGTCGAAGAGGTCGGCGTCGGCGGGCTCGTCCCATGCGGCCGGCACTGCGGCAGCCGACGACTCCGGCCTCACGGATGAATCATCGGCTTCACCGGCGTCCCCACCTGAAAGAACAATCAGTTTCGGAGCGGTCGCTTCACCTTCGCCGGAGGGGCGTTGGATTTCGTCGGATTCGTTCGTCAAAGACTACAGTTCCGGAGCGGCGGCGGCGGCAGGTTCCTGACAGGTATAGGCGTCCATCGTCTTGATTTCCACTTCGTTGTTGCTGTGACCGCGACGGTTGCGGCTGCTCATCGAAGAGGAGAAGAGGTTGTCAATCCAGGTGTTCATCAGGACCACCTTGACGGGCTCGGGCACGCCCACGAACAGTTCGCTGAAGGTCTCGGGGTTCAGCGGAAGTCCGTAGAGGAAGATGAGCTTGCGGCGCTTCATGTGCTGACACCGCGCGTGCTTGGAGGCCAGCATGACCTGGCGTCCCGGAGGGGCCACGATGCGCACGGTGGTGCAGGAGGCGATTGAAAGGGAAATTCCAGCGAGCAGGAAAAGAAATTTTTTCATGTTTTTGCCTCCTTACATCGGGCACTCGTAGACTTCGAGCGACTTGAATAAAAAGCCACCGGCCCAATAGGTGAGGGCGGTCAGCAGCACGCTTCCGGGGGTGTTCTTGAACTCGATGCGAACCGGGCCCCGTGCGCCCTGCACGATATCGGCGGTCGACGGCGTGCCGACGATTCCGCCAAGCCAGTACACGGCCAGCTTGCTGCGATGAAAGCGGCAACCGTGAGTCTGGCTGGTGAGACGAACCGTGTTGGGAGTACTGGCTTCCACCACGACCCGCTGAGTAGAGCAGGAAGCAAACATCATCATGCCTGCCACTGCCACGACAGTCAACAATTTGCTCAGATACTTCATAATACCTCCAATGCCTGAGTGTGGGCGTTCAAGACGAGAGACATTTAGGACCGGATTTATCGTCTTGTCAATCCCTCTTTTAATCGAAAGCAGCGATGGCCTCGATCTCCACCTTCGCCCCCAGGGGCAGCGCCGCGACCTGATACGCGGCGCGGGCCGGGAAATCGCCGGTGAAGTGGCGCGCGTACACTTCATTGACGGCCGCGAAGTCGCGGATGTCGGCCAGCAGCACGGTGGTCTTGACCAGGTGCTCGAAGCCGAGGCCGGCCTGGCCCAGGATCGCCTTCATGTTCGCGAAGACCTGCAGGGCCTGATCCGCGACCGTCTCGGCGGTGATCTTCATCGTCACCGGATCCAGGGGAAGCTGGCCGGAGATGAACAGCAAGTGGCCCGCCCGGACGGCCTGGGAGTAGGGTCCAACGGCCTTGGGTGCTGCGTCGGAGTGAATGATCTGCTTCATCTGAGTCTGCCTTTCCGCGAAGTCGTCCTTCGCCATGGGTGTTCCTCCGGCCAACTACCATGAAGTGCCCGCGCGTGTAAAGCTGTCCCGGATCTCAAGGGTTGTGCTGGTCGCCGGTTCTGGTATAGTACCCCTTGTTCGTACTTTGTTTTTTCAACCCAAAGGAGCTTGATGATGAACTACTACAAATTGTCCGCCGGTCTCGTCTTCGTCTTCCTGTGTTCGATCCTGCTGTCCTCCTGCATCTGGTCAGGCCCCCGCTCGCGCCGCTGCTACAAGAACGCCCGCGGCCGGACGGTCTGCTCGGCCGTCCATCATGACAACCGCCGCTACAAGGGCCGCCGCCGCTAGTCGAGCTGGTCGCCCCCCTCCCCTTCTTCCCCATCTTCTTTATCAATAAACTTCAAAGTTCCGCGTGTTCCGCGTGTTCCTCGTCGGGTTTGCGATCAGCCCTGGTCAGTTCGATCACGGGCGCGTCCTCCTCGCGCCGCCGGCGCAGGCTGCGCGACACGCGAACGGCGAACACGGCCCAGAGCAGCAGGGAGAGCACGCCCACTGCCAGTGCGGCGGCAGCCAGGTTGCGGGCGAAGGTGTCCTGCCCGGTCGTGGTCACCTGGGGCGGCGGGATCAGGCCGGTGACGGCGTCCTGGGGCGGATCGGCCGGTCCGGCGCCCGCATTATTGGGGCCCATCTCGGCGCCCACTTCAGCGGCCATGGACAGCCCCGGCTGCGGCTTCTCGGCCATCGCGGGGGGGTCCGCGCCGGCGTCGCCTTCGGAGTACGCCCCCAGCTGGCACTGGTATTCCCTGGCCGCGGGAATGCCGACATGATGGAACAACAGCGTGCGGGGCGTCGCGAAGTCGGTCGGGCAGAAGAACAGATCGACCTTGAACAGGTTCACGAGGTTGTTGAACGGCTTGGGCGAGCCCTGCCCGTCCCGCTTCTGATGGAAATAGCCCGTGAGGCCGGGGTTCTCCAGGCGCCGGAACTCGAACCGCCCCCGGCTCTCCTCAGGGAACTTGATGCGCACGCGCACCGGCACGCCGCAGTCCGGCAGGGGTTGCAGGTCGCTCTTCTCGCCCCAGCGGCAGGAAAACTCGGGTTCAGCCGTCACCAGCGAAATCAAAAGAAGAAAGATGGTCATTTCAACTCCGTATTGCCGGCCGGCGGAGTGACCCCGGGCGGCAAGGTGTTCCCGGGCGACCTCGCGGGAGGACCGTCCGTGGCGGGCGCGGCCTCATTTTTGGGGGGCGCGAACTTCGGCCGGCCGGTGTCATGCAGGTAGTCCATGATCAGGTTCGACAGCACGTGCACGCCGACGACGACGGTCTCCTCGTCAGGCGAGAAGCTCCCCTCGCCGCGACGCCCGCCGTCGCGCGATGAACGCCCGCAGCCGAGCAGGAGCATGGCCGTCGCCATGTGCTTCTGGTACATCGAGAAGTCCCCGGGTTCGGCGAGGGGATCGCCGGGCATGACGCCGCGACGTCCGAGGCTGCGCACGAGGGTCGGCAGGGCCCACATCAACACCGCGGTGTTGCCGACCTGGTGCTGGGGGCCCTTCTCGAAGGCGGTGTTCACCGAGGTGCCGGCGATCTTCGCCGCGCCGTCGGCCACTCGGGAGATCAACTGCTGCATGCGGTTCATGTCCGTGGGCACCAGCCACCGGAAGGTCCCCATCACGGTCGCGCCGGCGGCCACCGTGTGGCCCGCGTCGCCGCCTTCGATGCGCCCGATGTTGAGCACGACCTGACGGTTCGGCCCGAAGTGCCGCGAGGGCAGCAGCAGCAGCTCCTGCACCAGGTGGGCGGCCACCGCGATGGGGTCCACGCACTTCCACGGCACGGTGCCCGAGCAGATGCGGTTCTGGGTCCCCTGGATCACGATCTTGAACCGTGTCAGTCCACCGGAGACCGCTCCCGTGGGCACGCCCACGCGCCCCACCGGCAGCCCCGGATCCACCGGCAGCTGGAACAGCACCTCGACGCCCAGCCGCGACAGGACGCCCGAGGCCAGCACGTCCTGGGCACCGGCGCCCTCGCCCGCCTGCAGCCTGATGGAGCCCGGCTGGAAGATGAACACCACGCGCCCGGGCACGTTCTCCTTCATGGAGACCAGCACCTTGGCGGTCCCCACGGCCACGGCCATCTCCACGTCATGGCCGTGCGCATGGCTGACGGAGACCTTGCGGCCGTCCCAGTACCCCTCGGCCCGCGAAGCGTAGGGAAGCCTGGTGGTCTCGCCCACCGGCGCGCCGTCCATGCCCACCACGACACCCACCGTCGGCCCCGGGCCTCCCTCGAGCACGGCGGCGAAGCCCGTGAGCCCCACGGGACCCACCAGCTTGTACCCCAGCGGCTCCAGCTGCTGGGCCAGGGACCGTGACGTGTTCACCTCGCGGTGGGACAACTCCGGCACCATGTGCAGGTTGCGGCGCAGGGCGATGAACTCGTCGCCGGAGGACTCGATCTGCTTCCACATCTTCTTCGAGAAGCGGCTGTCGCGGGGCCGCATGTACTCGGGCAGGCCCTCGTTGTCCTCGGCCGGCGCCGTCTCCAGGGGGGGCACGAAGGGCGCCTCCTCGGAGACCGGCTCGGGCTCGGGCTTGGCCTCCCGCCGCACGGGACGGGCGTAGGGGTCCGGCGGCGTCTCGCACGAGAGGCTGCACAGAAACATTGAAAGACAAGCGACGACCAGCGTTTTCATCACCGCAACTGCTAACACACTTGGAGCTTTTTGGAAATCCCCGGAAAGGTGGCCGGGGTCAGCTCGTAGAAAGAAGGGTTCGAGACGGTCATTTCAGACCGTGACCCGATGAAAAACGAAAGAAATTCGGAGGTATATCATGAAAAAGTCCCTTCTCTGCGCCCTGTTCACCCTGATCCTGGCCGGCGCCTCCCTGTCCGGGGGCTGCTCCCCGAAGGAGTCCAAGCCGGTCGTCGACGAACATGACCGCTCCCAGCGCGTCCTGGCCGGGGATCGCGACTACCAGATGCAGGCCCTGCCCGACCCGAACCCCGACATCATGGGCAGTGACATGCAGCAGCCGGTGGTGCGCGGCGCCGATCCGGTGTCGGGCATGGAGCTGCCGAAGGTCGAACCCATGCCGCCGGTAAAAATTCCCGAGGGCACCGTGCCCAAGGACGCGCGGGGCGTCAAGGATGAGTTGGAAACCAAGAACAAAGTCTACAGCATCACCGTCGGCAGCGCCATGGGCATGAGCGGCATCGGCATCGGCGGCGGCGGCGGCTACGGCGGCATCACCATGGGCAGCCGCGGCGCCGTCGGCGGCCGGGCCTACGGGATGGCGGCGAGCCCGAGCCCGCGCCGGATGGTCGGCCCCGGAATGGCGCCCCCCAGGAGCGACTTCGACGCCAAGCGCGACAACGAGAACTTCAACACCGAGAGCTACGCCGGCATCACCGAGAACGCCTTCCTGCGCGTGGGTTCCTCGCCGCTGTCGACCTTCTCCATCGACGTCGACACCGCCTCGTACGCCAACATGCGCCGCATGATCCTGGGCGGCAGCAAGCCCCTGGCCGACGCGATCCGCATCGAGGAGCTGGTAAACTACTTCACCTACGGCTACAAGGGCCCCGACACGGCCGCCCAGCCGTTCGCCGTGCACACCGAGGTCACCTCGGCCCCCTGGGCGCCGGATCACCTGCTGGCCCGCGTCGGCATCCAGGGCCGCACCCTGGAGATCGCCGAGCGCAAGGCCTCCAACCTGGTGTTCCTCCTCGACGTCTCCGGCTCCATGAGCTCGTGGAACAAGCTCCCGATGCTGTCCCGCGCCCTGCGAATGCTCGTCGAGAAGCTCGACACCACCGACCGCGTGGCCATCGTGGTCTACGCCGGCGCCGAGGGCGTGGCGCTCCCGTCGACCTCGTGCAAGAACAAGACCGCCATCCTCAACGTCCTCGACCAACTGCAGTCCGGCGGCAGCACCAACGCCGGCGCCGGCATCCAGCTGGCCTACAAGATCGCCCTGGAGAACTTCATCCCCGGCGGCGTCAACCGCGTGATCCTGGCCACCGACGGCGACTTCAACGTGGGCATCACCTCCGAGGGCGAGCTCCTCAAGGTCGTCGAGGGCTTCGCTAAAAAGAACGTCTTCCTGACCATCCTGGGCTTCGGCATGGGCAACTACAAGGACTCCATGCTCGAGACGCTGTCGAACAAGGGCAACGGCAACTACGCCTACATCGACAGCCTCCTCGAGGCCGAGAAGGTCCTCGTCAAACAGATGGGCGGCACCCTGGTGACCATCGCCAAGGACGTCAAGCTGCAAGTCGAGTTCAACCCCAAGCATGTGGGTGCCTACCGCCTCATCGGCTACGAGAACCGCATCATGGCCGCCCAGGACTTCAACGACGACACCAAGGACGCCGGCGAGATCGGCGCGGGCCACACCGTCACCGCGCTCTACGAGATCATCCCGCCGGGCCAGGCCGTGCCCGAGAAGACCGTGGATCCGCTGAAGTACCAGACCCCGCCCGCTGCCACCGTGGAGGCCGAGGCCAGCGCCGAACTGTTCACCGTGAAGGTGCGCTACAAGACCCCCGAGGGCACCAAATCCGCGCTGCTGTCCTACCCCGTCAGCAACACCATCGTGGCCTTCGACGCCGCCTCCGGCAACACCCGCTTCGCCGCCGCGGTCGCCGGCTTCGGCATGCTGCTGCGCGGCTCCAAGTACAAGGGCGACCTCACCTTCGAGAAGGTGCTCACCCTGGCCTCGGCCGCCAAGGGCGCCGACGCCGAGGGCTACCGCGCCGAGTTCATCACCCTGGTGAAGAAGACCATCCCGCTGTTCACCGC
>PHAZ01000082.1:0-4132 GCA_002841825.1 Deltaproteobacteria bacterium HGW-Deltaproteobacteria-22
GTTCAGCGTGATCAGCGGCTCCCGCACGGTGTTGATGATGCTCTGCGTGTACTCACGGGCCTCGTCCTCGGCGATCTTCGTGGCCGCCAGCTCCTTGCGCGCATTCTCCAGACCGATCTCGATCTCCCTGCGCTCGGTGATGTCCTCGATGGCCAGCAGGATGATGCGCTCCTTCTCCGTGGCCGGATCGATCTGGCGGGCGTTGAGCAGCATGACCCGCTTGCCGATCGTCGCGAAGTCGTGCACGACCTCGTAGTTGTCGAAGGAGGTCTTCTGCGGAAGGATGGTCTCGAGCAGCTCACGCAGCTTGGGGATGTCCCACTGCTTGTTGCCGAGGTCGTAGATGAGCTGCCCGACGGTCTCCTCGGGTTTGACCTTGAAGACGTCATAGAACGACCGGCTGACGGAGATGACCCGGAAGTCCTGATCCAGCGTGATCAGCGGCTCCCTGACAGTGTTGATGATGCTCTCCGAGTAATCGTGGGCGTTTTTGATGATAATAGGCAGCGTCATTTGGGAACTCCATGGAAATGGGCAGATGTTGTCTAAGGTGTCGCTTTATATATATAAAAAAATAACTGCCCACCCCCGACGTGCAATCAGATCAAGAAATCAAAATTTTCAATCCATTTTGGCTTCTCACAAAGAGATAAGTCCCATCCATCGAATGTCAATGGCACATTTCCATGAGAATTCGTTAAAGCTTTGTCACAATATTTATGTCGTCGTCCAATCTTTATTCGATTGAACACATTGACTTCTCCACACCGAATTCGGCAATGATTTCAACGACTAGACCTGCTTTTTCAAGGCTCCGTCAGAATGTCATAGAACAAACTATTGCAAGGCGGGCGAAACTGGAGTAAATCGACATCCGCAGGGAGTGGCTCCGTGGACGGGGTCAACTCCGGGCGGAGTTCTCTCCGGGCGGAGTTCTCTCTGCAAAGGATTTGCATGGTGGCCATCACACGAGTTCTGCGAAATCCCATGAGCGGCCTGACCCACTTCGTCGGCGCCCTGCTGGCCGTGGCCGGGCTCGTCGCCCTGCTCCTGAAGGCCTCGGCCGGCTCCGGCTGGCATCTGGCGTCCTATGCGGTCTACGGCGCCACGCTCATCGCGCTGTACACGACGTCGACGCTGTACCACTGGCTGCCGCTGCGCGAGTCCGCGGTCGCGACCATGCGCAAGCTCGATCATCTCATGATCTTCGTGTTCATCGCGGGCACGTACACGCCGATCTGCCTGACCGTCTTCCGGGGCCCCTGGGGCTGGACGATGTTCGGCATCATCTGGGGGCTGGCCGCGGCGGGCTTCGTCTCCAAGTTCCTGTGGATGAACGCGCCAAGGCCGCTGTACGTCGGCTTGTACATCGCCATGGGCTGGACCGCGCTGATCTTCATGGTGCCGCTGGCCCGCGCCATGTCGCAAGCCGGCCTGATCCAGCTGCTCGCCGGCGGCCTGCTCTATTCCTTCGGCGCGGTGTGCTATACGCTCAAGCGCCCCGATCCCTTCCCGGGCTTCTTCGGCTTCCACGAGGTCTGGCACCTGTTCGTCATGGCCGGCTCCCTGGCGCACTTCGTGATGGTCTACAACCTGCCGCTGTAAGAAGATGATGAGACTACGGAGAAGACGGAGGGGGAGCGGAGAAGAAAGAGGGGTACAGTCTACTTCTCCGTCTTGTCCGCAGGCTCCCCATTCCCGCAGTCTCCCCCCTCCGTCTTTTCCGTAGTCTCTTTTTTACTCTTTGGCGACGCAGAAGCGGGAGATGCCCACGGTGGCGTAGTCCTGCGTGTCCCGGGGGACGCGCTGGGAGCCCAGCTCTCCGGTGGTGCGGCAGGTGTACTTGTCCCGGCAGTCCCCGCCGCCGCCGCAGCGCTGCATGCAGAAGCGGCGCTCCAGGGAGGCCTGGGCGCAGAAGCCCGAGCTCAGGCAGACCTCGTAGTCGGCGCAGTCGTCGGTGGCCGCGTCGCTGCCGAGGCGGTCCTCGGTGGCCGGATCGCAGGGCGTGACCAGCGTCGCGGGCGGGAAGAAGGCCACGCACACGGCGCCGTCAGGGCAGCTTCCGGCCGAACAGCCCTCGACCGTGCAGTAGCCGCCGGGCATGGAGGTGTCACAGAGGCGGTTTCCGCTGGAGGAGCAGTCCACGTTGGCCGAGCAACTGTCCCCGATCACCGCGTCGCAGGCCATGGTCGTCGCAGCCAGAAGGCAAATCATGATCAGTCGTTTCATCTTCAGCGTTCCCCTGTTCCGTTACCGCCCGTTGCACTTGACGAAGTACGCGATCGAGCGGTCCCAGGTCTTTTCCTGTTCCGTGGTGAAGTAGCAGGCCGGCAGCTGCCCGCTCTTCCGGTGGTAGGTGATGCAGTCGCAGCAGATGCCGTGGCGTGGACAGCCCGGATAGGAACAATTGCAGTTCTTCCTGTTCTTCGTTTCGTTGGGGCACGTCATGCAACACCTTGGAGTCGGACTAAAACAGTCCGTACGGTGCATGAATACCCCATTTTTCGCCATCACGGAAAGCATTTTTTCCAACATACCTTTAAAAACCGGCCCGTCTGTGGTAGTACTCAGAAAGTTAATTAACCTTGGTTGCGTCGCAACCGGAAGAGGAAAAAGGCAGACACATGGCCGACAAGCACGAGATCCTCTGGAAACTGATGGAAGACTCCTACCTCGAGAACGACCCGAAGTCCCTGCAACGCTCGTTCGCGAACCATCTGGAGTATTCCCAGGGCAAGAACCGCCACATCGCCACCCGGCACGACCTGTACCAGTCCATCGCCCTGTCCATCCGCGACCGCCTCATGGAGCGGTGGAACGACACGATGAACACGTACTACGAGCAGAACGTCAAGCGCGTGTATTACCTGTCGCTGGAGTACCTGATGGGACGGACGCTGGGCAACAGCCTGGTGAACCTGGGCATCGACGGGGACGCAGGGAGCGCCCTGACCGAGCTCGGCTACGACCTCGAGGACCTGCGGGAGCTCGAGCCCGACGCGGGGCTGGGCAACGGGGGCCTCGGGCGCCTGGCGGCCTGCTTCCTGGACTCCATGGCCACCCTGGGGCTGCCCGCCGACGGCTACGGGATCCGGTACGAGTACGGCATCTTCGATCAGAAGTTCGAGAACGGCTTCCAGGTCGAGAAGCCCGATCACTGGCTGCGGTTCGGCAACCCCTGGGAGCTCGTCCGGCCCGAGTTCAGTTATCCGGTGAGCTTCGGAGGCCACGTGGAGAAGAACCATGACTCCGAGGGCCGCCTGAGCTGCCGCTGGGTCCCCTCGGACCGCGTCGTGGCGGTCGCCTACGACACGCCGGTGCCGGGCTACCGCAACCGCACCGTCAACACCATGCGCCTGTGGTCGGCCCGCACCCTCGACGAGTTCTCGCTCAAGCACTTCAACGAGGGCGACTACATGCGGGCCGTGGAGGACAAGATCCACGACGAGAACATCTCCAAGGTGCTCTACCCGGCCGACGAGCGCGAGGCAGGCAAGGAGCTGCGTCTCAAGCAGGAGTACTTCTTCGTGGCGGCCACCCTCAAGGACATCATCCGCCGCTTCCGGATCAAGAACGAGGACCTGCGGAAGCTGCCCACGAAGGTCGCGATCCAGCTCAACGACACCCACCCCGCGCTGGCCATCCCCGAGTTGATGCGCCTGCTCGTCGATAAAAACTGCTTCTCCTGGGAGGATGCATTCAGGGTCTGCCAGGGCGTCTTCGGCTACACCAACCACACGATCCTGCCCGAGGCCCTCGAGAAGTGGCCCGTGTACATGCTCGAGAAGCTCCTGCCCCGGCATCTGGAGATCATCTACGAGATCAACCGTCGTTTCCTCGAGGAGGTGGCCGCCAGGTTCCCTGAGGAGCAGGAGCTCCTCACCAAGTTGTCGATCATCGAGGAGGGTCCCCGCAAGTCCGTCCGCATGGCGCACCTGGCCATCGTCGGCAGCCACTCCCTCAACGGCGTGGCCCAGCTCCACAGCGACATCCTGAAGGCAAAGACCTTCCATGATTTTTACCGGCTGTGGCCTGAGAAGTTCAACAACAAGACCAACGGCGTCACCCCGCGCCGCTGGATGAAGTTGTGCAACCCGCGTCTGACCCAGCTGCTCGAGAGCCATATCGGCGG
>PHAZ01000082.1:4173-18528 GCA_002841825.1 Deltaproteobacteria bacterium HGW-Deltaproteobacteria-22
GCCAGGCTGGTTCCCCTGGCCGACGACAAGAAGTTCCGCAAGGCGTTCCGCGAGGTCAAGACCGCCAACAAGCAGGCGCTGGCACACCTGGTCAAACAGAAGACCGGCATCACGATCAACCCCGACTCGATCTTCGACTGCCAGATCAAGCGGCTCCACGAGTACAAGCGCCAGTTGATGAACGTGCTGCACATCATCGCCCTGTACAACCGCATCAAGTCCGGTGAGGGAAAGGACATGGTCCCGCGCACCTTCATCTTCGGGGCCAAGGCCGCGCCGGCCTACAAGATGGCCAAACTGATCATCAAGTTGATCAACTCCGTGGCTGACGTGGTCAACGACGATCCGGACGTGGGCGATCGCCTCAAGGTCGTGTTCCTGGAGAACTACTCGGTCTCCCTGGCCCAGCGGATCATCCCGGCCGCCGACGTCTCGGAGCAGATCTCGACGGCCGGCATGGAGGCCTCGGGCACGGGCTGCATGAAGCTCTCCATGAACGGCGCGCTGACCATCGGAACCCTCGACGGGGCCAACGTCGAGATCCTCGAGGAGGTCGGCGCCGAGAACATGTTCATCTTCGGGCTCAAGACCGACGAGGTCCTCGCGTTGCGCGCCTCGGGATATCGTCCCCGTGACGTCTACGACCGCTGCAGGGAGCTGCGGCAGGTCCTCGACATGATCTCCGGGGGCGTGTTCTACCCGGAGCAGCCCGATCTGTTCGCGCCCCTCGTCAACTCCCTGCTCGACGACGGTGACTACTACATGGTGATGGCCGACTACGAGTCCTACGCCCGCAGCCAGGAGGAGCTCGCCCTGACCTACCGCGACCAGGAGAAGTGGAGCCGCCTGGCCATCCTCAACGTCGCAAAAATGGGAAAGTTCTCGTCGGACAGGACCATCCGGCAATACGCCGACGAGATCTGGAACGTCAAGCCCGTCGATCCCACTGCCAAGCAGCCCGGAAAATGAACATACTCTTGGAATCCTCATTCCGTACGGTCATAATCAGCCAAGAGGATGCCATGAAAAACACCTGCATGATGAACGTCGTCTCCCTGATCCTGTGTGTCGTCTCCCTGGCCGCGTGCACCTTCGACACGTCCGGGCTGGGCCCCCTCGACCCCGTGACCTGCGGCAACGGCGTTCTGGACAACGGAGAGGCGTGCGACGGCGTTCTCCTGAACGATCAGACCTGTGAGACCCGGGGGTTTGCCGGCGGCCAGCTGGCGTGCGCGGTCGACTGCACCTTCGACGCGACCGACTGCACGGCGCCCGAGAACTGCGGCAACGGCGCCCTGGACGTCGGGGAGGCGTGCGACGGCGTCCTCCTCGACGATCAGACCTGTGCTACGCAGGGGTTCACCGGTGGCCAGCTCGCATGCGCGGCCAACTGCACCTTCGACACCACCGCCTGCGTGATCTCCGATGAATGCGGCAACGGCACCCTGGACGTCGGGGAGGCGTGCGACGGCGTCCTCCTCGATGGACAGACCTGCATGACCCGCGGCTTCGCGGGAGGCACCCTCGCCTGCGCGGCCGGCTGCGGCGCCTTCGATGAAGCCGGGTGCTACGAATGCGGCGACCAGAGCGTGGATCCCGGGGAGGCGTGTGATGGCGACGACCTCGAGGGCCAGACCTGCGTGTCCCGGGGCCTCGGGGGCGGCGACCTCGCCTGCGCCGTGGACTGCCTGACCTTTGATGAGACGGCGTGCTATTTTTGTGGAGACGACAACCTGAACCCCGGGGAGACCTGCGACGGCACCCGCCTCGACGGCCAGACCTGTGAAGCCCGCGGCTTTGACGGCGGCGACCTCGCCTGCGCCGTGGACTGCATGACCTTCGACGAGACGGCCTGCTATTCCTGCGGCGACGGGAAAGTGGACCCCGGGGAGGACTGCGACGGCGCCGACCTCGCCGGCCAGACCTGCGCCTCCCTGGGCCTGCCCGCCTCCCCGGCGCTCTCCTGCGACGGGAGCTGCCGCTTCACCGGTTGCGACCTCTACCCCGTGGTGTCGGCCGGCGTGCTGCACACCTGCGGCCTGTCGCCCACGGGGGCGGCCTTCTGCTGGGGCAACAACGGCTACGGCCAGCTCGGCGACACCACCACCACGTCACGCACGGTCCCCACTGCCGTCGCGGGCGGGCACCCCTTCGTGGACATCTCGGTGGGGAGCTACCACACCTGCGCCCTGAAGGCCTCGGGGGAGACCTGGTGCTGGGGCTACAACAACTACGGCCAGCTCGGAGACAACACCAACACCACCCGCACCTCGCCCACGCTGGTCACGGGCGGCCGGTCGCTGACGAGCCTCTCGGCGGGCTGGTACCACACCTGCGGCATCACCTCGACCGGGGAGGCCGTGTGCTGGGGCTGCAACATCTACGGCCGGCTCGGAGACAGCACGGGGGTGGACCGGTGGGTCCCCACGACCGTGGCCGGCGGGCACACCTTCGAGGCCATCTCCTCGGGGCACCGGTTCACCTGCGGCATCACCACCACCGGCTCGACCCTGTGCTGGGGTCACAACTGGCGCGGCCAGGTGGGCGACAACTCCATCACGGACCGCCTCGCGCCCGTGACGGTGAGCGGCGGCCACATGTTCGTCTTCGTCGCCGCGGGCGGGGATCACGCCTGCGGCATCACGGACTCGGGCCAGACCCTGTGCTGGGGCTACAATTTCTACGGACAGCTGGGCGACGGCTCCAACACGGACCGCCTGGTCCCCACGCCGGTCAGCGGTGTCCAGACCTTGGTCTCACTGTCCCACAGCGACAACCACACCTGCGGGAAGACCGGCGCGGGCGAGCCCTGGTGCTGGGGCAACAACGCCTCCGGACAGGTCGGCGACGGCACCAACACCAACCGCAACGTCCCCACCGCCGTCAGCGGCGGACACATCTTTTTCGCCATCTCCGGCGGAGGGGATCACGCCTGCGGGGTCACCCGCGCCGGCGGGATCCTGTGCTGGGGCAACAACCTCTACGGACAGGTGGGCGACGGCACCAACACCAACCGCAACACCCCGATCGCGCTGCCCGCCTTCTGACCACGGGGGGCAGGTCCGCGGCCCCGGTCTTCCACACGGTTTGTTTTTCCGTCAACCTGGTTGCCTCCAACAGGACGCCCGCGCACGGTCCCCCGTGCGCCAGCCTCAGCGGGCGTAGGAGCCGTCCTTCTCGTGGAGAAAGACGTCGTGCTCGCGGATCACGTCGAGCATCTTTTCATGGATGCCGGGGCGCCCCAGCAGGAGGCGGCCCGTGAAGGGGTCGAAGGGACCGCCGTCGACGTCGGTGGCGACCGCGCCGCTGCCGCGCGCGATGAGCACGCCGGCGGCCAGGTCCCAGGGGTGCAGGTTGACCTCCATGTAGCCGTCGACCTGCCCGCGGGCGCAGATGCAGCAGTCCAGGGCGGCCGAGCCCGTGCGACGAAGGCCCTGGGTGCGCGTCATGAACGTGGCCAGCATGGTCAGGTAGCGCTCCGGCCGCGTCGTGCGGTCGTACCCGCAGCCGAACATCAGAAGCGACGAGCCCAGGTCGTCGCGGGCGGCCAGCGGCGGCATCGGCGAACCGTTGAAGTGCGGCGCCTCGCCGGCGACGCGGGAGAACGTCCAGTCCAGGGCGGGTGCGTGGACCACGCCCACGGCCGCCTCACCGTCGACCAGCAGCGCGATGGACACGCAGAAGAACGGCAGGCCGTGCGCGAAGTTGGTCGTGCCGTCGAGGGGGTCGACGCACCAGACACGATTCGCGTCGCCGGTGCGGCCCAGACCCTCGGTCTGGCCACCCTCCTCGGCCAGGATCGCATCGCCAGGGAAGTGCTCCGCCAGCCGGGTGCGCACCAGCGCCTCCGAACGTCGATCGAACGGAGTCACCAGATCGATGGCCCCCTTGTGCTCGACGGTCTCCGGTGCGACTCCCAGGTGATGTCCCTCGAGGAGGATTTCACCCGCCTCACGGGCGATTTGCAGCGCGATGGTGAGTTCATTCTGCATGGCGTGGATTCCATCCTTGTCGTTTTGCCAGGTTTTTACGCGGTCTTCAGCAGTTCGATCAACCTGCGCCGGGCGCCCTCGACGTCGTCGGCGGGGATCTCCCGGATGATCTCGGCCAACTGCAGGTATCCGTGCACGCCCAGCCAGTTCGAGAAATGCCGGCGACCGGCGTGATAGAGGAAAGACTCCACCGGCACCCACTCCAGGCAGCTGCGCAGGTCCGACAGGGTCCTGGCACGGGCGACCTCCTGGGAGTCCTGCCCGGGCATCCGGAAGATGAAGTCCCCGAAGCCGAAGTGGTGCAGCAGGTGGGCCTGCAGCATCGACAGCAGGTGGGGCGAGGTCTTGTGCATGAAGGAGGCGCCAAGGCCCATGATCTCCTGCTCGCGGTGACTGCGTGCGCTCATGATGACGACGGGAAACTCCGCCTGCATGCTGTTGCGCTTCTCCAGGAGGTGAATGCCAGCGTCGCTGTTGTTCTTGCCGTCCATCGGGAAGCCCAGCGCGGAGATGATCCCCACCATGCGGTCCCCGAAGCGTTCCATGTAGTCGGCTGCCTGTTCGAAGGAGGAGGCCAGCAGCAGCACCGGCCGCTCGCTGGCAGCCTTCTCGCGCAGGCTCTCGGGCGAGGACGAAGGCGGCAGCAGCGACAGCGTGCGCTCGGTCAACTCCCGCAGGATCAGCGGAATGAAGTACGAGGCGAAGTTGATCTCGTCCTCGACGAGCAACAGGAAGCGACGGTGCTGCACCCGGTAGAGCTCCTCGGCGTTGAGCTGGTCCTCGATGAGGTCGACCACCGCCGCGGCCAGGCCGGGCTCGGAGTGCCAGCGGAAGTGATAGGCCATGGCCCCCAGCGGCGTGGGCGCCGGCGTGCCGTTGAGTGGAAACGGCCCGTGCGAGATCACGGCCACTGCGCGGGCCCGGCTGGGCGCCCCCTCCAGCAGCTGGTTCGCGTCGTAGCCCGGCAGGTGGTGTCCCAGCACCAGGACATCGGCGCCCGCACCCAGCGGGTCGGTGGTGACGCGCTCCAGGGCGACGGCCCCGGCCATGTCCCGGAACCCTTCCTCAAAAAGTGCGTAGTCGTAGGCGCTGCCGTAGAAGGCAACTTTCCGGATTAGTTCCATGATAACCCCCTCAATGGGTTAAAAGATTTGTCGTGAAAATGAAAGGGAAAAATTACATGTCACGCTTGTGACGGGCCATGGGCGGCTCGGGAGCGGGCGCCGGCTGGGGACCGCGGACGCGGGGGCCGGGGCCGGGCACGACAACGGGCATCATGCCCGGGACGACCATCGGGGGCACCACGATGACCGCAGGATGCATGCCGTCACGACCGCCCATGCACTCGGGGCTCATGTCGTGGGGGCCCTTACAGCGGGGGCCCATGCCGTCACGGTCCATGCCGTCACGGTCCATGCCGTCATGACCCATGCCGTCATGACCCATGGGCATCCGCGGATCCACCACGACGCCAGGAACGGCAGGAACCACGACCACGGGACGGCGATGACGGAACTTGGGCTGCTCCACCATGATCTTCACTTCCACCTTCGGGCGGGCACGGCGGACGCGCTCGGCGATCCGCTTCTGGCGCTCGATGCGGGTGGGATCGGCCGGGGCGTACGGACGGGCGGCGTGCCAGTTCGGGGTCACGGGACGAATGACGATCTCCTTGCGGGCCGGGCCACGGTACCGACGCGGCTGATACTTCACCGGGGCGATGAATTGGGGCTTCACAACTCTGGGCTTGATGACCTTCACAGGGATCTTGCCATAGAAGGCGGGCAGCTCGATCTTGGCCTTCACGGCGTACTGGCGGCCGCGGGGATGGTGACGCAGGTAGACCTCACGCATGCGCCTGTCGCGCTGGTAACGGTTGCGCAGGCGATCGATCTTGTTCTCGTCGTACGCGTCGACCCACTCGGTCTGGGTCCTGGCCACGGCCATGATCTTGGCCTGGGCCTCGGACGGCTTGATGACGCCGGCGGCGACCAGGGCCTGGAGGCGGCGAAGCATGTAGGTGTTGGCGGTCATCATGGCCATCAGGCGCTGATTCTCGCGGTTGGCCAGCGTGTTCTCGTCGAGGATCTCGACCAGAGGAGCGGCTTCGGTGTCGTAGGTCTTGAGGTCGTCCTTGGAGGCGGCCTCCTCGGTCTTCTTCACCAGCTCGGCCGACTTGGCTTCCATCTCGGCGATGTTCTTCTCGAGGGTCTCCATCTGCTTCTTCAGGACTTCGAGACGCTCGCTGGTGGCCGTGGTCAGGACGGCGATCTTCTCCTGGGCGGCCTTGCTCTCGGCCTCATACCACTTCGCCCAGTCTTCCTTCGCGGGATCGTAGGCGACCACGCCGGCCGCCTTGGAGGTCGTGCCGTCCAGGGAGATCACGACGGCCTTGCCGCCGGCGACTTCCATGAGGTCAGCGCCCTCCTGGGAGGAAACCTGAACGGTGCCCTCTTCCACGCCCAGCTTCACAGTGCCGGTGTCGGCGACGCCGACGTCGAATTCCGTGCCCAGGACGGACAGGATCGCGGCAGGTGTGTAGACCATGAACACGGACTGGTTCTCGCCGCGAGGCTCGACCATCAGGTTCGAGGTGCCGTTGAGCAGCGTGATTGACGGGCTGGAGTTGGCCACGTCTGCGCCGGGATTGATCACGGCTTCGGCGCCGGAACCCAGCGAAACGATGGAGTCGTCCCACATCCGCAGCTTCAGCATGCCGTCGTCTCCGGACACGCGGACGTGATCGCCCACCATCAACTGGGCGTTGACGGCCAGCGCCACGAAGGCGTCGGAGCCGGCAGGCTTCACTTCGACGGTGCCGGCGACTTCGGTCGCCACGGCTTCAACAGGCAGCTTGTCCTCTTCGGCCACGACCGGGGTCTCGACCTTGGGCTCGTCAACCTTGGGCTCGTCAACCTTCGGCTGTTCAACCTTCGGCTGTTCGGCCATGGCGACTTCGGTCATGTCGCCGGGAGCCGGCGCCGGCGCCGGAGCTTCGTCCTTCTTTTTGCCGCCGCATCCCAGAACCATCAGGGAGCAAACCAGAAAAGCAGTCTTGCGTAACATTGTACCTACCTCCAAAAAAATATTATGCGGCAATCACGGTCACATGAACCGCCGGGCAACCCGCACTCGTCCCGCAGACTGACTGGATTGTATGCAAGCACCCGGGGTTTTCAAGACAATTCTTTTAGAGGTGCTGGCCAAACAACATCAATTGATTCTGGATTTCGTGAACGCTCACAGGCAGCGTAATGTGGAGTTCATTGAGGCTCCCGCAGCCGAAGTGGGCTCTCTTGAAAAATATATCGTCAAGTTTCCATGCATTGATATTCTTCTTTAAATAATCTTTCAAGCCCGGGATGGCTTCGACGCAGCTCCCCTTCAACAACAAATCAGCCTGTAAGAGAAGGCCGTCGGGGTTCCATTCACCAGCGACCAGGATCGAGCGGATCTGGACCGAAGGAGACAGGCGAAGCGGCGTGCGCGGGGTGAACACCCCCAGCAGGTGCGCCCAGGACTGCAGCTTGTCGAAGTGGGTGCGGCAACGGACCGCCTCGCAGACGTTCTGCAGTTGCTGTGTGCGCTCCACCAGCCCGACCGTGGAGGACAGGTCGGCCTTCCATGCGCCCACCACCAGGTGCGGCTCGTGCTGCATGGGAAAATAAAGAAGGTACTGGCCGACCTGGATGTGCGCGGTGCCCTGGCGCGACTGCCAGAAGCGACGCAACAGATCCATCCGCCCCTCGCGGCCGCGCAGCAGGAACACATGGGGCACGAAGGCGAACTGCAGGCTGCGTCCGGTCCAGGAGACCGGCGAACGCGAGGGATCCAGCCCGAGCCCGAGCAGCTCGAACCCATCGGCGTCGATCTGGAGCACATCCAGGTGCCGGCGCACCACGGGGTTGTTCACCAGAAACCAGAACGAGCGCGTCCAGGAGAACTTGCGCAGCGCACCCAGGTCCAGCGCAAGCGCCACGGGAAAGCCGCCCGGTATCCATTCGAGCACCTGGATCAACTGGCGGGAGCGCGGCATCGTGGCGCGGGAGATCTCCTCGCGCACGGGAAGTTCGGCAGAACGCGACTGGAGCGGCGTGGTGATGCCCTCGGGGTTGTTGGAGGCGTCCGGACGGCTGGGCCACCAGACCAGGAGGATCAGTCCCGTGAAGCCCGCTGCCATGATCCCGACGAAGGCCAGGCGGACCCCGCTCGTGCCGGCAGTTCCGTCATGGGACTGACTAGTCATCCGTATCCACTTTGAGCACGGCCAGGAAGGCTTCCTGCGGAATCTCCACCGCGCCCACCATCTTCATGCGCTTCTTGCCCTTCTTCTGCTTCTCGAGGAGCTTGCGCTTGCGGCTGATGTCACCACCGTAGCACTTGGCCGTGACATTCTTGCGGAAGGCCTTCACGTTCACCCGCGCGATGACGCGGGTGCCCACGGCAGCCTGGATCGCCACGTCGTACTGCTGCCGGTCGATGAACTCCTTCATCTTCTGGATCAACGCCAGCCCCCGGGTGTGGGAGCGGGACTTGTGCACGACGACCGAGAGCGCATCGACGGGATCCCCATTGAGCAGGATGTCGACCTTCACGAGATCGGCGGCTGTCATGCCGTCCTCTTCGTAGTCCATCGAGGCGTAGCCCTTGGTGTTGCTCTTGAGCTTGTCGTAGAAGTCGAACACCACCTCGGCCAGCGGCAGGCGGTACGTGATGATCACGCGGCTGTGCGAGTGGTAGTCCATGGACACCTGCTCGCCCCGCCGGTCCAGCGACAACTTCATGACCGCACCGATGTACTCCTCGGGCACGTGGATCGCGGTCTTGATGTAGGGCTCGAGGATGTCCTGGATGTCGTTGGCCGACGGCATCTTCGCGGGATTGTCGATCCAGACCTCGGTGCCGTCCTTCTTGATGACCTTGTAGGTGACCGTGGGCGCGGTGGTGATCAGATCCAGATCATACTCGCGCTCGAGGCGCTCCTGGATGACCTCCATGTGCAAAAGTCCCAGGTAGCCGCAGCGGAAGCCGTACCCCAGCGCCAGGGACGTCTCGGGCTCGAACGTGAACGAGTTGTCGTTCAGGCGGAGCTTGTCCAGGGCGTCCTTGAGTTGATCGTAGTCCGCGTTCTCCGTGGGGTAAAGACCCGCAAACACCATCGGCTTGGCGTCGCGAAAACCATCGTACAGATGATCGGTGGGCCGGTCCGCGCCGGTGATCGTGTCGCCGATGCGGATGTCATGCACGGACTTGACGCCCGCGACCACAAAGCCGACCTCGCCCGCGTTCAGGCAGGCGACCTCGAGGGGCTCGGGAGCGAACACGCCCACCTTGTCCACGTCGAAGACCTTGTTCGTGTTGACGAAGCGGATGCGGTCCCCTCGGCGGATCGAGCCGTCACCGATGCGCACCAGGGCGATGGTCCCGACATAGGTGTCGTACCACGAGTCGAAGATGAGCGCGCGCAGCGGGCCGTCCGGATTGCCCTTGGGGGGCGGCACCTTCAGGATGATCTGCTCGAGCACGTCGGCGATGCCCACGCCCTCCTTGGCGGAGATCCGCGGCGCGTCCGCGGCGGCGATCCCGATGATGTCCTCGATCTCCTCGGCCACGGACTCCGGATCCGACGAGGGGAGATCGATCTTGTTGAGCACGGGCACGATCTCGAGGTTCTGATCGAGCGCGAGGTACACGTTGGCCAGCGTCTGGGCCTCGACCCCCTGCGTGGCGTCGACCACCAGGAGCGCGCCCTCGCAGGCGCCAAGGCTCTTGCTGACCTCGTAGTGGAAGTCCACGTGTCCCGGCGTGTCGATCAGGTTGAGTTGATACTCCTCCCCGTCGTACACGTAATGCAGCCGCACGCTCTGGGCCTTGATGGTGATCCCGCGCTCCCGCTCGATGTCCATCTTGTCCAGGTACTGTGCGCGCATCTCCCGCTGCTGCAGCGCGCCGGTGAGCTCAAGGATGCGATCGGCCAGCGTGCTCTTGCCGTGGTCGATATGTGCGATAATGCTGAAATTCCTGATAAATCTTTGGTCCATTTACACTCCAAACCCCCGACATACATTTTGGAAAACCCCGGTCTTGTCAATGTTTTTTTACGGGTGTAGATTTCCACCTCCCGGAAACGACCCGTGGTATCCGACCGCGGCCCCGTTTTCCGCACGTTCCAAAGGAGTCTGACCATGCGATCCCTGTCCGGCGTCAAGCCCACCGGCACCCTCCACATCGGCAACTACTTCGGCGCGATCCGCCAGTTCGTCCAGTTGCAGGAAAAGTACGACTGCTTCTATTTCATCGCCGACTACCACGCGCTCAACGCGCACCCGGAGCCGTCCCAGCTGGCCGCGCACACCTGGGACATCGTCACGGCATACATGGCGCTGGGCCTCGATCCGGGCAAGAGCACGATCTTCCTCCAGAGCCAGGTGCCCGAGGTGGCCGAACTGACGCTGCTGCTGTTCAACCACATGCCCATGGGCCTGCTGCAGCGCGCCCACGCCTACAAGGACGCCCTGGCCAAGGATCTCCAGCCCAACTGCGGGCTGTTCATCTATCCGGCCCTGATGGCCGCGGACATCCTGCTGTACGACTCCAACGTCGTGCCCGTGGGACAGGACCAGAAGCAGCACCTGGAGATCACCCGCGACGTGGCCATGACGTTCAACCATGTTTTCAACGAAGAACTGTTCGTCGTGCCCGAGCCGCTGATCCTGGAGAGCGTGGCCGTGGTCCCCGGCACCGACGGGCGCAAGATGAGCAAGTCCTACGGCAACGTCATTGACCCCTTCGCGCCCGAGAAGGCCCTCAAGAAGCAGGTCATGAACATCGTCACCGACTCGACCCCCCTCGAGGAGCCCAAGAACCCCGATACCTGCAACGTGTTCCAGTTGTACAAGCTCGTGGCCACCGCCGACGAGCAGGCGGAGATGAAGAAGAACTATCTCGCCGGCAACTACGGCTTCGGCCACGCCAAGATCGCCCTGTTCGAGCGGCTGCTGCGCTTCTTCACGCCCATGCGGGCCGAGCGCGAAGCCCTGCTGGAGGACCGGGAGCTGGTCGAGCGGGCGCTCTCCCACGGCGCCGCCCGCGCCCGCGAGGTCGCCATCACCAAGATGAAGCGCCTGAAAAAAGCCATGGGGCTTGTCGGCGGAATTTACTGAATCATTTCAGAAACCCGCTTCAACGGGCCCCAGCGTCGCGGCTTCCCGGCCGCGGTCTGGACCGACAAGGAGAAAAAGTCCCTCGTCAATTACCTCGGCGTCGAACTCAAGTAGTTTCTCCTTCACCCTGACAACTGATCAGGATCGCTGATACCAACTGAAACCCTTGCGGGGTGCAGATCAAGGGCTTTGGATCATTTCCTTCTAAGGCTTGTGATCACTCGCCGACGGGTTCATCGAAACTGCCACCGCTGTGACTTCCCGGAAAAACACCCATCTCGAGGGGCTGCTCTGATCCCGGTTCACGGCTCCGGCAGGTCCTTCGCCTCCTGTGCCGGACGCAGGTTGACGCGCCGCGCCGCTACGTTGACATTGATAACCTCCACGACCACGCGCTCACCCCTGCGGAACCTTCGAGAACCGTGGTTGTTCACGGCGACCAGCTCCGAGGCGTGGATCAAGCCGCTGAGCCCGCCGAGATCGACGAAGATTCCGTACTTCTGAGTGTTTCTCACCACTGCGGTGAGGACGTCGCCCACCCTGAGCTTCTCCAGCAGCGGCCGCTCGAGGACCGCGCGCCGCGAGATCACGACACGCGGATCCCCCTCATTCATCTTGATGACGGAGAACGCAGCTCTCTTCCCGATCAGGGGTTCCTGAATCCTGGTCGCATACAACGCGACCTCCACGAACGGGAGGAAGGCCGGCACGCCCACGTCGACCTCGTAGCCGACCTTGGTCTTCCTCAGGATCACGCCCTCGACATCCGAGCCTTCCTCATGGGCAGACCGGATCCTCTCCAGACGCTCCTGGCCGGTCTCCGCGGGCCTCCGCGCCACTTCGAACAATTCAGGAGGCAGGAGTCCCTCCAGTTCCAGGAGGCTCTCCATGCCCACAGCCCTCGTCTCCGGTTCCCAGTCGGCGACCCAGGCCAGAAACATGCGGACGGACTCCTCATGATCCACGCCTTCGAGGAATCCTCCACGCAGAACGCGACCAAGGGCCTCCAGGAGGGCACCGGACTGGGCCATGATCCGATCGGGAAGTTCGCCGCCCATGAGGAGTCCGAAATGAAGGAGCCACCGTTCGAAGAGCCGATCCACCCGGTCCAGGTGCCCCTTCCGGATCACCGGATGGCCCGCCAGGCTCGCAAGGCAGGCTGCGCACCGGAGGGAGAACGGCTTCGACCAGCGGGCGCCCTTCGCATGGCAGGAGACGATCCGCTCGGCCACCGCCAGGGCCTCCACTGCGTGGTCATCCTCCAAAGGACGATCGCAGAGGTCTGTGAGCACGGCCAGGGAGCCCCTCTGGGAGGCTCTCTCACCACAGAACGCCAGGGCTTGGCGCATCATCTGGGGGGAGAGGTCCCGCCGGGCGGCCAGGCCCCTGAGGAGGGAGGGCGCCCGCCCATCTGCCGGGTTCGTCGCCATCCAATTGACCATGTGCGGGCAGATCCGCTCCGGCGAACCGCCGGCCTCCAGCCAGTTCACCATGACGAAGAAGGCCTGCGGCAATCTTTCATGAACCGACAGCCACCGAACGACCGCAGACTCGATGATCGACGGATCTCCTCCGGCCTCAAGCCAGGCGGTGATGATGTAATCGGCTTCCAGAACCTCCCCGTGGACCGACAGCCAGCGCAAGATCACCCCCTGCACGAGCGTCTTGTTCCCCCTCGCGTCGAGCCACCGTGACAGCACGAACGAGGCCTCCTCGGTCCATCCGAACACCGAGAGCCAGGCCATCATGTACGGCAGCAACACGGTGGTGCCGCCGCCGGCCTTCATCCACGCGGACAGCAGGAAGGAGGTCTCCCGCCGGGTGGCGTTGGCCGTCAGGTTTTCCTGCAGGGCCTTCACGATGGTCTTCCTCTTCCCACCGGCGTCGAGCCAGCAGATCAGGATGAAGCCCGCCTCCAGCGAAGTGGCGTGAACCTCCAGCCAATCGGAGAGTCCGTCGGCGATGAACCCACGGTCCCCGCCGGCCTTCAGCCACGAGGAGAACACGACATCGGCCCGCAACTCCTTTCCGTGGAGCAGGAGCCACTGTCTCACGTTCTCCCGAAGGGCCGCGTCATTCTTCCCTTCCGCGAACCTCGCGGTCAATTCTGACCGCGCCTCGGCGAGGTTGACAGGATTCTCCAGCCAGCGGGAAAGCAGGGTGTCTTCCATGGGAAATCATTATTGGCAAAAAATCAACCTCGAGACAATATCAAAGAAACCCCTGCTTTGACAGGAGCGCATCCCGCACGCCGGAGACGGAGAGAGGTCGTCCCCTCCGTTGGCCGGCACAATTACAGGGTGACAAAGGAGCCCCTCGGAAGTATTGTATTTGCGGTTTGATTACGGACCTGTAACTTTGGAGGTACACCATGAAGAATCTTCGCATTACATCCCTGCTGTTCTTCTTTCTCGCTTCGACGCTGGTTTCCCCCGGCTGCAGCACACCGCCCGTGATCCGGAACCGGGTCAGCGCCGGCCACGTGCAGTCCGTCCACGTCTCCTTCATGGGCAAGGCGAAGATCGCCAAGGATGAATGGGACAAGGCCATCAAGGAGCTCGCGACCGAGAAGGAAAAGACAAAACTTCTGGCCCAGGACAAGAAGGTGGCCGATCTGTGGGTGAAGATCGCCCAGATGCAACTGGAACGTGCCGCCACGGTGAAGAAGCTCGGTGGAGCCCCCGTCGGTGTGAAGGTGGACAAGAGCGTGGCCCAGCTCGAGAAGGAGCTGGAGGCGGCCAAGGCTTATCGTGAGTTCACTGCGCTGCTGATCAAGTTCAACAGGAAGCAGCTCGAACTTCTGAAGTGGAAGATCTACACGGCCGAGGCCACCACCATCGAGGAGCAGGTCCTGGCGCTGCACAAGTCCCAGAACACCCACGCGGGCAAGTACTCCAAGTTGACCTACACCGATCAGACCTACCGCGTGCGCCGCAAGTTCCTGGTGGCCGAGGAGAAGATGGGGAGCCTGGCCGTCGAGGTCAAGACCCTGCAGAAGCAGATCGAGGCGACCTGGAACCCGACGCTGGTGAAGTCGGCCGCTGGCCCCGCATCCCCGGCCGCCTGCAAGCCCTGCACGCCCTGCCCTGATGCGGTCCCGTGCCCCCGCTGCGCCGGCGCCCCCGGCCCCGCCGAACTGAAGATCGTCGACCCGCCCAAGCCCGCCGACCCCAAGCCCGAAGTGAAGTAAGAAAACCCCA
>PHAZ01000082.1:18640-20046 GCA_002841825.1 Deltaproteobacteria bacterium HGW-Deltaproteobacteria-22
CTCCCGTCCTTCCTGCGGGCCGGCAGCGACTGGGAATCGATGGGGGTGTTCGACGTGGGCGATGTCAACATGAACTTTCCCACAATGACATATGTTTTCGTCGAGGACGGCAGCATCGAGCTGCGGCTGCAGAACAATGTGCTTCCAAATTTCCCCACCTATGCCCGTTGGGACTTTTCCAAACACCGCGCCACGGAGATGGTCTATGAGGACTCCGGTTCCCTGGAGTTCGGCGACGGACTCGAACCCTTCACGGCCCGGTTCATCGACGACAAATTCTATGCGCTGCAGGCCGCGGAAGGCTCGATCGAATACTACACCAAGGACAAGACGACGATGAGCCCTGTCCTGAACAGATACCTGTATCCGAACAGCGCCGTCTACGACGCCAGGATAGGTGCCGACAAGAGTTTCAGCTTCAGCGGCGAACTGGACCACTTCGGCGTCTCCCTGGCTTGCTTGAGGGTCTACAACCAGGCCACCGGCCAGTGGGATGCTCACCTGAGCATGCTGGAGACGAACTACCACAGCACCATCAGGACCGGCGCCTTCAGCAGCGGCGACGGTGGCTACACCGGATATCTCATCCTGAACATCAATTACCCGGAAGGCTGGGACGGCTCCTGGGTGCTCGCCAAGACCACCAAGAACGATCCTCTGCCATCCCCCCGGGATGACGGCTTCAACTACTACCAGCTCGAGCTGCTGGAGATGCCCAACCTCGAGAGTGACACGGGCACTTCCCAGGTTCCCACCGAACCGCACCCGGGGATCCTCCATTCAGGTCTCCATATACAGCCGATCAGCCTCGAGACCACCGACTCCTGGTTTTTCGCCTCCACGGCCCTGGAATGGTACTGGCCCGACTACTCGGTGCAACTGACGGAGACGCCGGTGATCAGCACCTTCCGCCTGGACAAGGCCGGCGACACCGTGGAACCCGTGATGCGGCATGTCAAGCTGCCCGAGGGCGCCTCCATCGAAGGTCTTCGCTTTGCGTCGGACGGCAGCTTGTACACCACCAGTGACGTGGACATGGTCTTTACTGTCTACAAGATCACATCCTCCGGGGTGACCAGTTACCCGATCGAGCTCAACGTCCCGGGCGAGGACTTCTATTACACACTCGGGCCCATGGAGATCTACAACGACGTTCTTTACGTCGGGCTGATGCGGCCGGGCTACATGTACAACGCCTTCTCGCCGTACTTCGAATTGATCCGCATGGAACTGTGACAGCGGGGGGGCCGCGGGGGGCGTTTTCTACAGGCGGGCACCGGCGGCGAGGCGGCGCAGGAAGGCCACTGGTTCGATGGTCACGTGGGCGCCCGGCCCCGCCGAACTGAAGATCGTCGACCCGCCCAAGCCCGCCGACCCCAAGCCCGAAGTGAAGTAAGAAAACCCCA
>PHAZ01000083.1 GCA_002841825.1 Deltaproteobacteria bacterium HGW-Deltaproteobacteria-22
GCAGCATGGCGTTGGCGAAGTGACTCAGTTCTTCGCTGTCCAGCCCACGGATGAAGATCGCCATGATCAGGGCCGCGGCCTGATAGTCGGGCAGTGCGCCGGAAGTGTAGGAATCGATGAAAAACTCGATCTCGGACCGGTCCAGCTTGAGGCCGTCGCGTTTGCGGGCGATGATGTCCTGAATCAGCATGCTGGCATCTCCTTCGGGGGGGACGGGTTTTCCCGACCGGCTCCCAACGCTCTTGTATCGGAAAATGCCCTGTCTTACCAGTCCTGTTTTTCGGTGACCTGAAGGTATATGGGTCGGAAAGTGCCGACGGATCGGGAACACTTTGAGACGTTAGGCAAATAAATATATACGCGTACTGACAATTTGGTTTGACGATTTGCCTATTGGTATGTATATATTCGCAGCATCACGTCCGGTTGACCGGGTAGATGAACCATGAGTTGAGAGGCACCATGAAAACGAAACTCTTCCTTCCTGTGTTTTTATTTTTAATTTTCGTCGTCTCCGGAACGTCTGCGCAGACGGCGCCCACGACGCCCCCTCCGGCGACCCCGACGCCGCCTGCCGAGACGGCGGTGGACCCGAAGGCCCCCACTGTTCCGGTCACGGTCGGCACCGAGGTTGATCGCGACACGACCCCGACGCCGGACAAGGTGACGGCCGCCGAGGTGACCAGCAATGAACTGAAGTTGCGGCAGCTGGCCGAGCTCGTCGACGACCTGAAGAACAAGGTCACGGCCACCAAGTTCCGCCTGCAGTTGCTCAAGGAGGCCATGACCGCCGAGAAGGAGACGCTCGGCGGCGCCAAGATCCTGATCAAGCACGTCAACAAGATGGGCGGCGCGTTCAAGATGGTGCGGCTGCGCTATCTCATGGACGGCAAACTCGTCGCCTCCTACAGCGACGCCGGCGAGAAGGATCGCGAGGTCCTCGCCAAGAAGGAGATTTCCATCCCCGTCGGGCACGTCTCCCCCGGCAACGTGCGGTTCCGCGTCTTCATCACGTACCAGGGCAACGGTTACGGTGTGTTCAAGTACGTCAAGGAATGGAAGTGGGAAGTCCACAACACCTACTCCTTCAACGTCGAGCCAGGCAAGGACTACACGCTTGAGGTTCAGGGTGTGGAGAAGGGCGGCTGGACGACCCCGCTGGATCAGCGCCCGCAGATCCAGTTCCAGTTGCAGTCCAAGGCCCTGGTCAACAAGGAAGAGACGAAGCCTTCCAAGACCAAGTGAATTCGTCGGCGGCCCGCCGCCTGCGTTTGCCCAGGCGAACGTCGCCTGCAAGGATTCTGATCATGAAAACTCGCCTGTTACTTCTGGCCTGTGCTTCGCTATTGCTGCTTCCTTCCGTCTCTGCGGCCGACCCGCTGGACAAGGTGAACGACTCCGTTTCCGCGCTCGATTTCGCACTCAAGCGTCTCGAAGCGGTCATCGCCAGCGCCAAGAAGGTGCAGCTCGGAAAACAGCATGACGACATGCAGCGGTTCCTCAACGGCATCTACCTGCTCAAGAACAACCGTCCCCAGGACGCCGCCGCGTTGTTTTTGTCGTTGATTTCCCACCCCACACTGGGCAAGGAGGCCACGTTCTATCTCAGCGAGGCCATGTTCACGAGCGCCAATTATCTGGTGGCGGCGGATTATTACTGGATGGTCGTTGAGCAGCGCTGGGATCCCGCGTTCCGCTCCAAGGCCATAAAACGCCTGCTGGAAATCTCGATCAAGACCCAGAGCTACCGGGGCATCGAGAAGCTCGTCGAACTCGTCGAACAGATGCCGGAACTGAAGGACTCCCCCGAGGTCAACTACGCCCGCGGGAAGTTTGCCTACTACCAGGCCTACGAGGAGTTTCAGAAGCCCGCCGGCGAGCGCCGCGAGGCCTGGGCCAACGACAAGTTCCTCGAGGCCCTGCGCTTTTTCGACAAGATCGGTCCCACGCTGGACAAGGATCGCAAGAAGGTGTTTCCGCTGCTGTATCCCCAGGCCGTGTATTTCTCCGGTGCGGCGCTGGTTCGCATGGGGCAGGTGGGCGCCACCTCGTTCGTTCGCGCCGGCAAGACCGTCAACCTGACAAAATACACCACCTCGCTGGGCGAGATGCGCGAAATGCTGTTGTTCGAGGCCGTCCGACGGTTCTCCGTGCTGGCCTCCGACACCGTGATCCAGAAGTGGATCCAGAAGGTTCCCGCGCAGGCCGGTGAAGAGGAGATCAAGTACTTCGAGCCGCGCAACGACGAGGAAAAGGAAGTCCAGGCGCTGTCCCGGATGGCCCTGGGGCGCATCTTCTACGAGCTCGGCGAGACGGGTGAGGCCGTCCGCTGGTACAAGTTGATCTCCGACAAGTCCCCGCACTACGAGGACGCACTGTATGAGATGGCCTGGGTCTACGTCCGCGAGGAGGAGGTCATGAAGGCCGCCGAGACGCTGGCGATCATGGAAGTCCGCAACCGCAACAGCGTGTTTCTTCCCCGCGCCCGGCTGCTGCTGGGCTATCTCAACGTTCGCGGCGAGAGATGGGCCGAGGCGAACAAGGCCTTCTCCGACACGGCCACGCGCTACAAGGCCGTGCACCTGCAGATCAAGGAACTGATGGAGAAGCAGCTGGACCTCAAGGCGTTCTTTGACCAGATCACCCGCAAGAAGGAAGAGGTCGCAGGCTCGGGCAAGGACGCCGACAAGAAGACGGTGTTCCGTCTTCAGTACGCCATTCCGCCGGAGGCCATTCCCCTGTTCCAGGAAGACCAGACGCTGATGAAGGCGATTCTGGTCACCGAGGACATCACCGGCATCGGCGAGAACCTCGAGCATGCCCGCGACAGCCTTCTGATGATCAAGCGCCGTCTGCAGTCAGCCAGCAAGATCGGTCTTTTCCCGCTGCTGGCCGACACGCGCACCAAGACCTATGAAATGGAGATCAAGAACGTGGAGACCCGGGCGGAGCTCCTGAAGGTGGCCCGCGCGCAGTTTGCACGTCACATCACCGGAAACACGGCCTCCCAGTTGAAGAAGGCCGAGGAGGATCGCCAGAAGCTGGAGAAGGATGTCAAGACCATGCCCCGGAGCACGGACAGCCTGGCGAACCGGCTGGCGTCCCGCCGCAAGGTGTTCGATGAGAAGATCCTGGCCGTGGACAACCTGATCAAGGACCTGCAGGGATACCAGCAGCTGGTCTCCGGCATGTACGAATATTACAAGAAGCAGAAGCCGGAGCGGCAGAAGAAGCTGGCTCCGCTGCTGGTCCAGTTGCAGGAGGAGTCCTCAGAGATCGAGTCCGGGCTGGAGATGGCACGCTCGGTTCGGGCGAAGATCATGGATGCGAGCCTGACCGTGGGCGTCGACGACGCCGACATGGAGGCCGAGCGTCGCGTCCGCACCCAGTACCGTTCGGCCATCGCCGCCGAGTTTGCCGTGTGGAGCAGCATCCGCGGGAAGCTCTCCAGCGCCGAGATGGTGCTCTTCGACAAGATGGTCACGCTGATGCAGAACGCCGACGCCGTGGATCGCCGCCTCGACGACCTGAACGGGAAACTTCAGGCCCTGGCTGACGAACGCCTGGCGAAGATCAAGGAAGAGATCACCGTGGAGGAGGCCAACCTCAAGGCGTATGAAGTGCAGTATCTGCAATACAAGCAGCAGTCCGGCCAGATCAACGAACTGATCACCGCCGAGAGCATCCGCCTGATCGCCAGGCATTTCCACGACGTGGTCGTGGAGTCCGATCTCGGCATCGTCGACGTGAACTGGTCGCAGCGCTCCAAGACGCGCCTGGAATGGATCCGGCTCAACGACCGGAACAAGCAGATCACC
This sequence comes from Deltaproteobacteria bacterium HGW-Deltaproteobacteria-22, assembly GCA_002841825.1. Lineage (GTDB taxonomy): Bacteria > Myxococcota_A > Polyangia > HGW-17 > HGW-17 > HGW-17. The sequence continues at coordinate 3,819 of PHAZ01000083.1, forward strand.
AATGAGATGAAGAACCGGTACCGGGAGGTTGAGGACAACCTCATCGAGTTCGACGAGGAACGGTATGCCGATCCGTTCGTGACCAAGGCCGAGCCGAAGGAGGGCGAGAAGCCCAAACCCGGCACATCCGAGTCCGGCAAGCCCGGCGCCGGAGGACAGCCCTGATGAAAAAATCAAGCATATTCCGCCTGTTAGCCCTCGTTTCCCTGCTGGCCCTGCCGCAGGTCGCGACTGCCCAGCCCAAGCCGGCCGCTCCGGTCAAGGCCGCCGACCCCAAGCCGGCTCCGGAAGTCAGGGAAAAGCCGGAGGTCCAGAAGGAAATCGACGCGCTTCGCAACGATTACCGTCTATATAAGGAAGGAATCGTCCGCTTCGCGGAGACCACCGACTACATGGTCAAGCGGCTCAAGAGCAACGAAGAGATGTTCCTGCGGGCCCAGGTGGATCGCGACAGCCGCACCGCCAAGGCCAAGGACATCGTCGAGCGCGCCAAACTGCTGCAACTGCTCGAGCAGCGCCTGGCGGTCTACGAGAAGAATCCCGATCCAACCTGGACGCCGGAGCTTCTGTGGCGCACCGCGGTCATCTACCAGGAGATCGCCGAGGAACTGTTCCTGTACTACATCAACCGGGACGAGAAGACCGGCAAGGATGTCTACGAAGAGGAATACCAGAACATCATGGTCCGGGCACGGGAGCTGGCCAAGGGCACGGTCCGGCCTGCAGAAGCGGATCTGGGCATGGACTTCTACCACAAGAAGGCCGAGGGGAACCTGCGCAAGCTCGTGACCCTGTTTCCGAAGTTCCGCGACATCGGCTCGGTGCTGCACCTGCTGGCCCGCATGTACGAGAAGCCGCCGTTCTCCATCGAGGACACCGACGGTGTCATGCCCGCGAAACTGTCCATCGCGTCGGTCTGCGCCAATTGGGGCTTCTCTCCGTTCGACGACGACCTCAAGGCGTTTCTGGTCAAGAAGGGCCTCGAGACGATGCCGATGACGGCCATGAACGACTACGTGCGCTGGACAATCACGGACTTTCCGGCCCACCTGCCGTTCGACCCGTTCGCCACCTGCCGCCCCATCAAGGGCAACGTGGAGTTCCTGGGCACCGCATGGGCCACGCTGGGCAAGTACCTCTCGGCGGACTACCGCCTGCCGTTCGTGGCCACCGAGAGCACCGACCAGGACAAACTGTACAACCTGGCCATGACCAAGTGGTACTCCCTGTCAGCTTACAAGCAGGCGCTCGGACCCGAGTTCCGTGCGCTCTCCACCCGTGGCTACGTCGTGTACTTCGCGGGCCTGATGATGTACCAGAACGAGATCAACTCGGCCCTGGCCATGAAACTGTTCGACATGGTGGTCGCGCTGGGACAGAACCGGGACGAGAACAGTCCGCATGAAGCTGCAATCAAATACATCGGATTTTTGATGCAGGAAGAAAAATTCGTGGAAGGCGCCGATCTGGATCCCAAGAAGCAGTTCAGTTGGACGGCCCCCGTGGCCGTGGAGTGCCTCGACAAGTGTCCGCAGAAGAAGTTGATCGCGTTCTACAAGGGTCGCGAGAACGAACCCCACGTCAAACGGATCTGGAAGGGCGTGGCCGATTTCTTCATGGGTTTTGAGGAAAACAAGACCTACCAGCGCTCCGAAACCGATTATAATTTCGCCTATGATCTCTACAATTATATCTTCCGCAAGATGGACGACGAGGGTGGCTGGCGCTACAACCCGGACAAACCCCTCATCTTCTGGAACATGATCTCCTTGATTGAAATGAAGGTCAAAGGTGTTGAGCGGGAAATCACCGAGGTCAAGTCCGAGCGCGACAAGAATCAACTGCGCGAGAACCTGCGCTCCTGGCAGGACAAGAAGCGCGAACTCTATCAGTTCGCGGTGAACAAGGTCTTCACCAACGACGAGATCGAGGGATATCTGGCCTTTCATCAGCGGTTCCTGGTGGAAAACCAGAAGAAGAACGTCCGGCTGCGCACCATCACCATCGACAAACTGCGCGAGGATCTGCTCGGGATCCGCCAGTTTGCCCTCATCGACACCGGACAGGCGATGATCGCCAAGGCCGTGCAGTACGGCGACCAGGCCAAGAGCGCCCAGGGCTCGGAGAAAACCGCGCTGGCCAAGAAGGCCCTCGACGAGTTCGAGAAGGTCGTCGCCTACTACACGACCATCATCCGCGACTTCCCCAACTCCTCCCTGGAGTACGACGCTTCCTACATGATCCTGCTGGCCTACCGGGATTACATGATCGATCTGGCCGCCTCGGAGAAGGTTCGCAAGGACTTCATCCAGGCCACGCTGGAGTGGGGCCGAAAAGTGCGCGACTCGCATCTGGGCAGCAAGCACCAGAAGGAAAGCGCTGCCATCATTTACGAAGTGTACGACAAGAAACTGGACCTGAAGATTCCGCCTCCGCCGTTCGACATCAAGGACGAGAACAAGTTGATCAAGTACACCCCGAAAGAGTTGAGCGCGGACTTTAAAAATTATATCCAGGACGCCTTCGAGTACATGAAAATCTACCCGAAGAATGACAACTCCCCGGTGTTCATCAACAACATCGCGAACATCTACCTGCACTATGAGCAGGTCGACGAGGCGCGCAAGTACTATTGGCAGCTCCTCGAAAGCTACTGCACCCACAGCGTGGCCATCAACGCCTCGCAGATGCTTTTCCTGACCTACAAGTTCCAGCAGGCCGAACCGGGCACCGAGGCTACGTTCACGGCCGAGCGCGACGCCTCGATCAAGAAACTCGAGCAGAAGAAGTGCGGCGGCGACAAGGAGCACCGCGAACTGATGCTCATGATCTCGGCGCTGGAGTTCAACGAGCTCGTCAAGAAGGCCGAGGTCGTGTTCAACGACGCAGAGAAGGCCAAGGCCGACGGCAAGAACGATCCCAAGAAGTGGAAGGAAGCGCTCCTGATGTACCGGCAGCTCGACGGTCAGATGAAGGATCGCCGTCCCGATGCCAAGGAAACCGAGAAGCTCAAGGAGTTCGAGAAGAACCTCTTTGGCGTGTACTGGAAGATCTACACCTGCACCAAGGAGCTCGGCGACTATCCGGGCGCGATCGAGGTGCTGCACAAGAAGATCTACCTGGACGAGACCGGCCGGATGATGGCCATCGCCCACCAGGACGGTTACAAGGAGTTCATGATCTTTGAGCTGGCCGAGGCCGCCACGAAGTTCTTCATGGAGGATCTTGCCATGAAGATGTGGCAGGAGTTGACGGTGGTCAAACCCGGCGGCTGGCGCATCAAGAAGGAAAAGAAGATCGAGGTCAAGGACGAGAGCACCTACCGCGTCCTGGCCGAGGAGAAGCTCTTCTGGATCTACAAGGCCGGCGGTCCGAAGTACCACGCCAAGACGCTGGCCCAGGTCGACCGTCTGTTCGACATCTTCCGCAAGGCCAAGAAGATGTACAACAAGGAATTCGAGGTCGCCGAGAACGAGTTGATCAAGCAGCTCGCGCAGAAGATGGGCATCTCCGAGGACGCCGTGGAGAACTATTACAGCCTGAGCAGCAGCTGCGAAGGTGGTCGCTGCCGGGTCACCGTCTCCGACAAGATCCTGTACTACACCGACGTCATCTTCAACATGGAGCAGGATCTGATCGCCCAGAAGGGCCAGTCCGAGGGCGCGTCCCGCGACATGATCACCAAGATCGAGCAGTACGAGCGTTTCCTGGACGGGTACGTGCCGCTGGCCAAGGTGAAGACCAAGGAAAACGAGAGCATGTGGAAGGCTCGCATGGACCTGACCTTCCGCAAGGCCAATCAGTGGAGCAACATCCAGACCGTGCTCGCGAAGAATCCCGACAAGGCCAAGAAGGCCGCCGAGGAATACGGCCGCTACATCCAGGAGTACAAGGATTTGTATGACCAGGGTGTCAAGGCCGGGCTCGATCCGGGCGTGCATGTCATCAACTACGCCACCGCGCTGATCCAGTACGCCCAGAACGCGCTTGTGAAGACCTACGAGAATCCGTTCAAGGAGAAGTCCACCACGGAGATCGACACGTTCGAGAAGGCCAAACTCGCGTTCGACCTGTGGAAGAAGCAGCTCGAAGGCAAGGGCGAGGAACTGACCAAGCGCTTCGCCAAGCTCAAGGAGGATCTCGAAAAGAAGCAGGCCGAGTGCCTCGCCGAGATCCAGGAGTTGATCGGAGCCGTACAGAAGATCCAGGCCCACCAGCAGAAGCCTGGTTCCGTGCCCGAGAAGGAACTGATGGCCGCGGTCAGCAAGTACCAGACGCTGAACAAGAAGTATCCCAACTTCCTCAAGGACCTGCAGGCCACCGGCGACGTCAACAAGGCCGTCACCAAGACCATCTTGGAGCGCAAGGACATCGCCCAATTGCTCAAGGAACAGCAGGCCCTGTCGCAGGCCGGCGAAAAGATGGGCCCCGAGAACATCAAGAAGTACATCAAAGAGCAGTTGCCCATCGCCCAGAAGGCGCTGACCAACGCCAAGAAGCGCTTCGCCGGCAAGAGCATCCCGGCGATCACCGAGAGCGACACCATCCTCAAGGGGATCAAGTCCGACTCCACCGACGGCAACGACATCGGCAAGCTCATCCAGGTCATGCAGAACCTGGCGTGGCTGAGCGTCCTGCAGCCGGCCACCGACACCGTGACGATCATGCTCGTCAACGGCCGCTCCCTGGACAATCTGGCCCGCGGCTACGACTGGTACAAGAACCAGAAGGGCGCCTTCCGCAAGCAGGTCGCGCAGATCAAGGGCGACCTGCTGGCCCTCAAGATGCTGCTGCTGTATCGCGGCATCAAGGCTTTGGAAGAGGCGCCGTTCCTGGCCATGCTGGCCAAGGAAGACCTCAAGAATCCCGAGGAGGTGCAGAAGTCCGGCTGCACCCAGACCAAGGCCGACGAGCTTGAGACCTGCTTCTTCTCGTGGCGCCGCAAGACGTACTACAACAGCACCTACCGCGTCACGCTGGATGGTCAGGCCCAGGATCTGGCGATCATTCCGCAGGACAAGGTCACCGACGAGTACAATCAGGCGTTCACCGCGCTTTATGAACTGGTGGAGGCCGAAAAACTGACCTCCGCGAACATCGAGGAAGCCCTGGGTGAGTACAGGGAATTCTCGAAGAAGAAGCTGCGCCGCTCCTATCAACCCGAAGTGGAGCCGCTGTCCCGCTGACCGGAGAAGGTTTGATCATGATGTTCACCTCGAAAAAACTTCATTGGTCCGTAAGTCTCTTGTGGATTCTGATGTCGATGCTTCTGATCTCCGGCTGCTCGAAGAAAAAGAAGAAGACCACGGCCGGGAAGGATCCCGCCGCCGAGAAAAAGGATGCGGACAAGAAGGCCACCGATCCCAAGTCCGCCGACTTGAAGGCGGGCGACGACACCTCGCCTTCCATGGACCCCGCCAATCCGGCTGATCCGAAGACCGGTGAGCCGGGCAAGACCGACCCTGCGGACCCGACCGATCCCACCGCCGGGGGCCCCGGCAAGACCGATGCACCGGTGACGCCCGGCAAGGAGCCCACGGTCGCTGAAAAGCTGCGCACGAAGATCGCCAAAGCTGAGCTTCTGGCCGCGAAGAAGACCGACGAGGCCTACAAGGAAGCCCTCGCGCTGGTCTCCGAGATCCTCAAGCAGGATTACTCCAATTTCGACGCCATGATGGTCATGGCCACGATCTACTATCAGCAGGAGAACATGGAGAAGATGCGCTCGGTGCTGGATTATATCCTGGCCCTGCACAAAAAGATGAATCCCCCGACCGAGCCGGGTGCCATGTGGCAGTTCATGATGGGGAAATATTACATCTTTTTGGCCGACGGCGCCGAGAGCAAGGGCATGAATCTCTCCGTGATCTCCTACAAGGCCCAGGCTGAGAAATTCTTCGGCCATTCGTCGGCCGCGAGCCATCCCGAGGCGATCTTTTCGATGGGTGTGCTGATGCTCGAGCGAGGCGAGATCAACACGGCCGTGGAGCTCCTGGAGAAGGCCGAGAAGCTCGGTGGTGGCAACGTCCTGAAAAAGGAATGGCGCCTGCCCCTGAACCTCGGCGCGGGCTACCTCCTGCAAAAAAAAGCCGACGCGGCGCTGACCAAGTTTGAGTATGCACTCAACCTGAACAAGACCTGCGAGAAGTGCCACTACAATCTTGCGCTGCTGTATGCCAGTTGGGATGACTTCCCCCAGATCGGGAAGATCGCGGACAAGGAACGTGCGGAGAAGGTCATCTACCACGCCAAGGCCTACAACGAGTTCCTGAAGAAAAAGAAAATCACGGATCGCGCGCTGCAGATCCGCATTGATTCGTGGATGGAACTGGCCCGGGATCGTCTGGCCGGGAAAGGATCCAAATAATGAGAATCATTCATCTTTTTGCAGTTCTTTCCGTGTTTGCGGTGATGACGTCCTCGGGGACGGCGCGGGCGCAGGATCCCAAGTCCGGCGGTGGAGATGTCCTCGAAGTTCAGATCCCGCGACCCAAATTCGAGATCTTCAAGGCCTGGGAGTACGGCGGCTTCTGGCGGTGGGATGAAAAAGATCCCCGTTTCTATAGGGATTTTCTTAAAAAAATCCACGATTCGCTTGCCACCGGACCTTTCTGATCGAATGCGTACATTTTCCTTTCCCAAGAGGATCGAAATACGTTATAAATGCGAGCGCCCGGAGGAACAGGTCCGGACGTTTTTGTGGAACAGCTGAAATTTGTTTGCTTTTTTCAAAAGGTTTTTATAGGTTCATCTGACTTTAACCGGGCTTGATTGCCCTACCGGAGGATACGGAAATGAGTGGTCTTGCAAAGGCATTTGTTGACGGCGGTGAATTCATGTATGTCATTCTGTTTGCGTCTGCATTCGGTATTGCCATCATCATCGAACGGTCCATTTTCCTTCTGTTCCGCTACAACATCAACGCGGAAGCTTTCATGAGCCAGGTGATGCAGTTGGTCGGTTCCAACAACATCGACCAGGCCATCAAGCTCTGCAACGCTGCCCCGACGGCCGCGCTGCCCCGCGTGATCAAGGCCGGACTCACCAAATACGGTGATGGCGCCTCTGCCGTGTCCGCCGCGATCGAAGAAGCGAAACTGGAAATCGCCCCCGAAGTCACCCGTCGTACCCCGGCCCTGCAGGGCGTCGCCAACATCGCGACCCTGGTTGGTCTGCTCGGAACGATCATGGGCATGATTCAGGCGTTCGACGCTCTGGGTACCGCCACCCCGGAAAACCGCTCCGCGGTTCTCTCCCACGGTATCGCGGTCGCCATGAACACGACGGCGTTCGGTCTGATCGTCGCGGTCCCCTGTCTGACCGCGCACCTTCTGCTGACCAGCTTTACGAAGAAGATCATCGACGACGTCGAACTGTACTCGACCAAGCTGGACAACCTGCTGTCCCGGCGCCTGACGCGCGCCCGCTAGTTCGGGGTTTTCAGGCATCCGTGCCAGGCAGGTCAGCAGACCTTGCGAATCCTGTGCATGGTAATGGTATCGATGATTCTTTTGGATTGAGGAGTCTGAGTCATGGCAAAAAAGAAGATGGCTGTCGACGAAAAGCTTGATGAACTGAATCTGATGCCGATCATGAATCTGCTGTGCCTGCTGATTCCCTTTCTGCTGCTGAGTGCGCAGTTCATTCAGATTGGTATTGTCCTGGTGGACACGCCCCGTCAGTCGAAGTCTCAGAACCAGAAAAAGGACGAGAACCAGAAGTCTCTGGGTCTGACCATCAACATCAAGCAGGACGGCTATGACGTCACCACGAAGAGTGGCGGCTCGGCCTGTCCGCAGCGTGCGGCGTCGAACCAGGTCTGCATTCCGGTGACCCATGCCGGCGGCAAGAAAGTCTACAATTCCAGTGCCCTGCGCAAGTTCCTGTATGACAAGTTCTACAAGCCCCACTACAAGAACAACTCGCTGGATTCCAGCAAGGACGCCCCCAAGGCGGCCGGTTCTTTCAGTGACTGGGGAAAGGTGACGATCGTTCCGGAAGACACCATTCTGTACGAGACCGTCATCGAGACGCTGGATGCGGCCCGCGAGCTGCCTCCCGAAGCGAAGAACGAAATCCAGGACATCAAGGGCGGCACGCTCGCCTGCGTCTTCAAAAAGAAGCCTGGCGACAAGGAATGGCAGCTTGAAGGCAATTGCATGTTCCCCCTCGTTGCAGTGGGTCGTCCCTAAAGGAGTTCGGACATGGTTGACTTAAAAACGCTCGATCAGATGCAGGAAGACGAACTTCCAAAGAAGAACAAGAAGGGACCATGGACCCCGGGTGACAACCCGTTGACCATCACCTCCCTGATGGACGCGCTCACAATCATTCTGATCTTCCTTTTGAAGAGCTACGGATCCGATCCGATGCAGGTTCCGCAGAAGAAGAACGAACTGATGGTTCCGAAGTCCGACACCATGAGCAACATGGTGGAGTGCGTGGACATCCAGATCTCCCGTACGACCATCGTCGTGAAGGGCAAGAAAATCGTGGGCGTGAACAACGGTTCGGTATCCTCCTCGGACACCCCCGACGGCTTCACGATCAAGTCCCTCAAGGATGCCCTCGACGAGATCCGCCAGAAGGAGATCGAAGCCAAGGGTGCTGCCGCCGGGGAACAGGCGTTCCAGGGTGACGCGTTCATCGCCGCAGACACGAACATCCCATGGAAGCTCGTCAACCAGGTCATGATGACCTGCACCCGCGCGAAGTATATCCGGTTCAGTTTTGCCGTCGTCAAGACCCGCGGCGGCTGATTCGTACGTACTGACCCTTTACCCCTCCCTTCTACTTCTCCACTGAATCAAAATAGCAAGCCAAACGAGAACAGTCGTCATCAGAGCATCTGCTGGTCGGTCCGTGCCCTGGACATGACGGATGGGTGGAGCCGATGAGGAAACCGCCGCTGTCTGCGGCTGCCAATTTACATGTCAAATGTGCGCGATGGGGTGGATCAGTCCGGTCCGGTCAGTCCCTGGCAAGTGAGGAGAAAGTGGGAATGAGGGAAGCTCGAAAACCCCTGCTACGGTGGGTCGCGACCGGAAAGCGGCGGATTTTTGGGTTGTGTCGAGGGTCGGGAAGGATCCTGGAAATCGTTGCCCGCGAAGCCCCACGCAAACCCCTTTGTAACCCAAAATCACCGCACCTTGACTTCCACTGCACCCTCGGGGATAGTACTCACCGGAGGAAAACATGGATGAAACTAGCTATCTCCTGCGAAGCCGGATGATGGTCTGGGTCCTGGCGCTGGTAGCGGCCTGCGCTGGCGGCTGTGGCAAGAAGAACCAAGACAAGGGGAAGAGTGAAATGGCGGATGGCGATCCCCTCGGCGCGTGGACAGAGTCGTTGCGTCAGGATACCAGCCCGTTCTTCGAGAGCGGTGATTTAGCCGGAGCCCAGCGGGTGGTCGATGCGGCCATCGCAGCAGCGGTCGCTGAGTACGGATCCGATGATCTGCGCCTGGCCTACGCCTACGGGATGCTGGCCGACCTCGAGATCGAGAAGACCAAACCGGCACGCGCAGCGGCCGCTCGAAAACGTCAACTCGAGATCCTGGAGAAACACTATCCGGCCGACGACAAGGAAGTGCTGAAGGTGGTCTCCAAGGTCTACACCGAATATGTCGCGGCCAAGCAGTTCGAGGTGGCCCGGCCCTACATAGACCGGGCCATCGCCGCGCTCGAGAGGCAACACGGCACTGACAGCGACAAGGTCGCGGCCCAGATGGACTACATCGGAGCCCTGCTCGACATGGCTGGGGAGCTGGCGGCGGCGGCCGGGTATTACAAGCACGCGCTCGACAAGTACGAGCGACTCGGACGCAGCAGCGAGGCCACCCTTACCGCGAGTCGGCTTGTCAAAGCCCTCCGAAAGCTTGGTCGAGCCGACGAGGCCGAACATCTCGCGGCGCGATATCCATGAGCGACCTCGTCAGGTCAAGGCGCGGGTCGGCCTCGGCTCCAGACAGGTATCGAGGAGCCATACCATTTTATATTGGTCCATCTTGATCATCCCCGAACCTCCTGCAGCGGTTGCCTCTGCGAAAATGCATGCGAAATACCTGATTTGATGCGGGTATCTCGCCTTTCCCCTTCCATGGCTAGCAGTTTCCGGGATCCCGAATTTTCTTGAGTTGGAGTTCATCCAAACTGACCACGGCGGTCAGTGCGTGATTTCGCGCTTGAGGGTGAAGGCGTGGGAGAGCGTGATGCCATCGGTGTATTCGAGCTCGCCACCGAAGGGAATGCCCGCGGCGATGCGGTGCAGCCGCACGTCATGGGGAATCAGTTCAAGCAGGTATTGCGCCGTGTAGTCCGCGTCGGAGATGGCATCGAAGGCAAAAATCACGTCGGTGATGTGCTCTTCTGTGATGCGCTGAATCAGGGAGTCGATGTGCAGGCTCTCGGGAAACACCTGATTCAGAGGGGAGATGTAGCCCCCGAGGATGTGATAGCGTCCATGGAAGATGTGGGCCTCTTCGATGGCCAGGACGTCCTGGATACGCCCGACGACGCAAAGATGGCCG
>PHAZ01000084.1 GCA_002841825.1 Deltaproteobacteria bacterium HGW-Deltaproteobacteria-22
ACGCCGACGCCTTCTGTGCAGACCTGGTCGAAAAAGCCGGTGTCATGCTCCTGCCGGGCTCCCTGTATGGCCCCGAATATGCCGCATCTTTCCGCATGGGCTTCGGCCGACGCAATCTCCCGGAAGCGCTGTCACGCCTGGAAGCCCACCTGAAACAGGGATAGGGAGCGAATCAGGGGCGTTCCCCGGAGGTAAGAAAATGCTCCGGCCAGGGGCGCCCGAGACGGGACATGGTCTCGCGCAGGAGTGACTCAGGGCGATCCACGGACTCGAGCACGTAGCGCGCCAGCCACCGTCGGCGCTCCTCCGGCGACAGATCACCGGACCGTCCCAGGCGTTGCCGGACCCGGGCGCAGATGGAGGTAAGCGCGATGCCGGCCGACACGGACAGGTTCAGGCTCTGGGTCAGGCCCCACATGGGGATGGTGAAGGACGCATCGGCCAGATCCACGGCCTCCTGGGTGAGCCCGAGCCGCTCGTTTCCGAACCACAGCGCGCAGGCGGGCGGGACCTCGAGCGCCTCAAGGCACACCGGTGGGGCCTGGTGGGCCACGTGGTCGTTGCCGATGTCGGTCTGCGGGGCCACGGCGGCGAGGTGGGTGAGCCCAAGCGGCGCAAAGAAGTCCCGCGCCTTCTCGAAGGCGTCGAACTCGCGCACCCGCATCCAGCGCTCGGCACCGATGGTGATCTTGTGGGACAGGTGACGCCCGCCCCTGCCGGGGAGCCCATCCTTGACGGGCGCGGTCTGGATGAACACGACGTTGAGCAGCCCCATGGCCTCGGCCGTGCGCACCAGCGCAGCGCCGTTGTGGGGGTCGTAGAGGTTCTCGATCACGAGCCAGACGTTCTCCAGGCGCGCCTCGACGGCGGCTTCGAAGCGGCGGACCCGGTCGTCCTGCAGGAAGGGAGACAGCAGTTCGAGGATGGCTTCTTCGCCGATCGTGTTGAGCAGGGAGTTGCGGGAGAGGCTCATGTGTGGAGGACTTTCAACAGGAAGGTGCGGTTCAGAAGTTGGTCACATGGATCGGCAGGTCGAAGGCGCCGCCGACCTGGCCCGCCCCCAGTTGTCCGGAGGCGTTGCTGCCCCAGCAGCGAAGGGTGCCGTCGACCAGCAGGACGCAGACGTGCTCCCCGCCGACGGTGACGGCCACGGCCGTGGTGATGTTGCTGACTGCCAGGGGTGTGGAGGAGTCCAGGGAGGTGTTGTTGCCAAGCTGGCCGCTGCTGTTGCGACCCCAGCAGCGCAGTTCTCCTGTCGTGAGCACCGCACAGGCAAAGTCGCCGCCGGCGGACACCGCCGACACGTTGGTCAGGCCGCTGACGAGGGTGGGGATGTTGCGGGAGGTCGTGGTGCCGTCTCCGAGCTGGCCATAGGTGTTGCGACCCCAGCAATATACCTGTCCGCTGTAGTTGACCGCGCAGGTGAACTGGCTTCCGGCGGAGACCTGCCGCGGCCCGTTGGTGATGCTGACGAACTGGGCCTCGTTCTGGGGTATCGAGGAACCGCCGATGCCGAGCTGGCCGAAATCGTTGGCCCCCCAGCAATACAGGCTTGCGTCGGCGATGGCGCAGGTGTGATCAAGCCCGGCGGACAGGTCCTCGAAGAACATGATGTTCTTGACCGCGCGCGGGGCGCGGTAGTTGATCTGGTTGCCGGTGCCGAGCTGGCCGGATTCGTTGTCACCCCAGCAATAGCCGGTTCCATCCATGAAGAAGGCGCAGGCGAAGTTGCTTCCGGTGGTCACGTAAAGGGTGGACGAGTCCTCGGGCAGGTTGACGACAGGGACGGGCACCAGGCTCGGAAGGGTGTTGTTGGTGCCGAGCTGGCCGCGCGCGTTGTCGCCCCAGCAGTGGAGGCCCTGGATCATCGAGACCATCGAGGTCGCACAGGTGCTGAGCCCGCCCGCAGAAATCCCGGTGAACGTCAGGCCACCGGAGACGGCTTCCGGGACATTGGAATCGGTCGCCAGGCCCGTGCCGAGCTGGCCCGAGGCGCCGGCTCCCCAGCAGTACGCGGCCCCGGAGGAGAGCACCGCACAGGTGTGCCGGTCTCCGGCGGAGACGGCCAGGATCTGGCGGCAGGCCGAGGTGTCGAACAGGCAGCCATCCCCGCAGGACAGCGGTCCGTAGCCCACACCGTAACTGAGGCAGGTCTGCCCGTTGAGGTCGGCGCCCTCGCAGTCCTCGGCGCTGGTGATGATGCCGTCCCCGCAGAGGGACGTGCACTGGGAAGGCTCCCCCTGGCATTCCCAGCCGGGGTTCACCTGACACTCGTCGCTGCAGCCGGGGGACGGGCGCATGCCCGGGTCGCAGGCCTCGCCGGGCTCGATGTACCCGTCCCCGCAGTTCGCGATGCAACCGGAGTCGTCGATCGTGCAACCGGCACTGCAGCCGATCGCGCCACCGCCGTGATACCCCAGGGAATCGCAGGTGGGTATAACAGCGCCGAAGTCGTCGCCGTCGCACGTCTCCGATTCATCGTCGATGACGCCGTTGCCGCAGGAGGTGGAGCCAGCGCAAGCGCTCGTGTCGAATACGCACCCTGAGGTGCAGGCCAGCGTCCCGGCGGAGAATCCCAGCGATTCACAAGTGGCGCCGTCGAGGTCCTCCCCGTCGCAGTCCTCGACTCCGGCGAGCACCTGGCCATCCCCGCAGGGATCGGTGTTGAAGCAGAGCCCGGTGTTGAACGTGCAGTCGGCGCTGCACGAGAGCGCCCCGGCGAGATAGCCCACGTCGCTGCAGGTCTTCCCTCCCAGATCCAGTCCGTCGCAATCCTCGTCCCCCTCCTGCGCCCCGTTTCCGCACTCCGCCGGCACCGGCGGACCGTCGGGGATGTCCATCATCAATCGACAGCTCGTCAGTCCGGCCAGCAGCAGGAAAAGCAGAGCCAGGAGCATTAGGCGAGGAAGAGTCTTCATCCCGACTCCTAAAAGTCCAGCGTGAAAGAGAGATAGCAGCCGCTGCCGTCACAGGACGGGAGCAGCGCCACGGGTGCGGTCTTTCCCTCGACCCGCGCAGGCGGCGCTTTCAGGTGCAGGACCGTGGCGACGGAGACGGCGACCCCGGCGATGACAGCACCGGCGAGGGAGACATCGGTGACGTTCATGAAGGTCCTGGCCGAGTCGCGGTCAGCAGGGTCCCAGTCCTTTTTCCAGGCGTCGTTGTAGGAGAGCGCCTGGGTGCCGGCCCACACGGTCACGGCGGTGAGGACCACGGTGGCACCCACGCCGGTCCAGAACCACCATTTCGTGGTCAGGCCGCCGGAACCGGCGACCACAGGCTCCGTACCCGGGGCGGCCGTCCCTGCGTCGGTCTTCACGCCGTCGGGGGAGTCCTTCTCCAGGCGTTCCCTCTCCAGGCGCTGCTTTTCCTCCGCCTCCTTGCGGATTCTCTCATCCTCGGCCTTCTTCTCCTTCTTCAACCCGTCGACCCACTGGCGGACTTCCTGTGCCACAGCGGCCTTCTTGCTCTCGGGGAGATCCTGGATCTTCGGCAGGGCCTCCAGGAACTTCTCGTAATACAGCAGCGCCTGCTCGTAGTGGTTGAGCAGCCGGTGGCACTGCCCGAGGTTGAACCAGATTTTGGGGTCAGGGATGGTCTCGAAGGCCTTCTCGAACTGCCCGATGGCTTCCTCGTATTTTTGTTGTTCGTAGAGCACGACCGCCGCGCTCTTGTAGGCGTCGAAGAGCTTCTTGTTCCTGGGCTGGGCAGAGGCTGTCGAGCCACCCCCGGGAAGTGCGAAAGGCAGCATCTGGAGCAGGACGGCGAACGCGAGGATCGCCGGAATTTTAGAGGAGGCTATCTCCGATTTTTTCATTCATGGTTCCTTTCATGGTGGGAACCGGCACGACCTTCATGACCGGAGGTGTGACGACGGTTTCCACGGGGGGCCTGGGCCGGGGCACGACCGGCTCCGGCACGGGTTCGGGCTCGAGCTTCAGACTCACCTGCTGCGGTCCTGCGGCGGCGTCGATGGTCCATTCCCTGGTCGCAGGGAGGAATCCCTTGGCGATCGCGCTCAGATGCACGACGGTGCCGGGCTCGACCTCGAAGTCCAGGGGCGCCGCAGCCGCGGGTTTCTCCACGTCGCCGATGCGCACGGTGACCTTCGCAGTGGCCGGAACGGTCTCAACCTGGACGAGAATCTTCTTCATCTCGGGTTCGACGGGCCTGGACACGACGGACTTCGGCGCCGGGTCCTGCTTCGGCTCCGGATCGGTGGCGGCGATGGGGGGCGCCGCAGGCTTGGTTCCTCCGGTGGCATCGGGATCGCGGGTGAAATACCAGGCAGCGACGGCGCCAGCCAGGATCAGCACCACGAAGGCGCCCATGGCCATCGCGCGCCCGGAGCCGGACTTGCGCTCACCCACGAAGCTGCCTCCGCCGATGACGCTGCTGGAGGCCGGATCCGCGGGCAGGCCGGGATAGGTCTGGTACACCACCGGGTTCAACCCCAGCGGCGGTGGTGGCGGCGGATAGAAGGAGTTCGAGCCGGACTGGCTATCCTGCGCAGGCGACAGGCTCGGGTGGGCCCCGGAGGCGGAAAGTCCGCCGGGAAGCGGTGCCGCCATCGTGCCTTCGCGGCCGGTGGTCACCGGGAGAACCCAGTTGAAGTCCAACCCGCCGCAGGCCGCGGAGAAGGCGTCCCAGAGATGGGAGGTGGACTGGAACCGATCGGCGGGCTCCTTGCGCAGGCAGTTCATCACGACGCGGGCCAGCGACTCGGGGATCTGCGGATTGACCGAACGCAGCTCGATGGCATCATTGAGCACGTGCCAGGTCACGACCTCGGGGATGTTCGTCCCGTCGATGGGGAACCGCTCGGTCAGTATTTTGTACAGGATGACCCCGAACGAGTAGATGTCTGACAGGTAGGAGATGCGCTCGTTCTGTCCCAGCGCCTGCTCAGGGCTCATGAACACCGGCGTCCCCAGCACGGCGCCGGTGGACGTGAGCATCTCGCCGTCCTGTCGCATGGAGTCCTGGATCTTGGCGATGCCGAAGTCGAGGATCTTGACCACCGTCCGCATGCCCTTTCGGGCCAGGAACACGTTGGACGGCTTCATGTCGCGATGGATGATGCCGTTCTGATGCACGACGTAGAGCGCGTCGCACACCTGCTCGACGATCGAGTACAACTCGGCCACGGTCATGCCGCCGCGCTTCATCCGCGCCGACAGCGTCTCTCCCTGCAGATATTCCATGGTGTAATAGGAGCGTCCGTCCGACAGCACCCCGAAGTCGAACATCTCGATGATGCCGGGATGCTCCAGCAGGCCGATCGCACGCGCCTCGATCTGGAAGCGTTCGACCATGTTCCGGTCCTCGGTGAGGTGGCCGGCCAGGATCTTGATCGCCACGCGCTTCCCGATCTCCGGATGCTCGCCCAGATACACCGTCCCCATCGCGCCCGAACCCAGCTTCCGCTGGACGATGTAGTTCCCGATGGTGGTGCCCACGAGGGCGTCTATCATTTCCTGTCTGGCCATGCTTCTCCGATCAGCAGGCGTGCGGGACGCTCCCGCCGGAATCACCCGCGATACCGAATCGACATCATAGAATACTCAATCGGGAGGGTATGATCAAGATCATATATGGGAAGGTTGAGGTATCTTCAGCGCAACTGGGTCCACCAATAGACGAAACCGGCGCCCCCGATGGCCAGCAGGATGACCAGGCCAAGCAGGAGACCGGACGCCAAAGGCTTTTTTTCCTTCTTTTTCATGAACGAAATGGGCGCGACGGAGGGTATCTGCCGCGGCCCCGAGCCGATACGCTGGGCACCCGAGTCCTCAAGGCTCTGCGTGGGCACCGGAATCGACAGCAGGGGGTCGTCCATGTCCGGGAGCACCACGTCGGACAACTGGGAAGGGGACGTGGCAAACCCCAGGTCGATGGGCGCCGCGCCGGTCTCTTCGAAGGGGTTCTGCGCCTCGCCGAAGGAGACCAGCTGCCCCATCTCTTCTTCGAGCAGCTCGCGCAGGAAGCTCTCTGAGCGCGTGCCCAGGGTGGACACCGGTTCAACGATGCGGCTCTCGGTGGACAGGACCAGATTCGCGATGTCCCGTCGGGTGACGGCGGTCCCCTGGCTGTACAGGAAACTCGTCAGGTCGGAGGCCATGTCCGACGCCGTCGAATAACGCTTTTCGGGATCCCGCTCGAGGGCGCGCAGGATGATGGCCTCGAGTTGCTCGGGGACATTCGGGTAGCGCGCCGAGATCGTCGGAATCCGGGCCTCGCGCACCTTCTGCACGGTGTCGAAGTCCGTCTCTCCGAGGAACAGCCGCTCGCCGGTGATCATTTCGTAGAGCATGATGCCGACCGCGAAGATATCCGCGCGATGGTCGACGGTGGCCCCCACGGTCGCCTCGGGGGAGAGGTAACTGAACTTGCCCTTGACGACGCCGGGGTCGGACTTCTCGTTGTCGACGGCCTTGGCCAGACCGAAGTCGACCAACTTCACCTCACCCCGCCGTGAGAGCAGGATGTTGGGCGGGGAGATGTCCCGGTGCACGATTCCCAGGGGCTTGCCGCTCTCGGGATGCCGCAGGTTGTGGGCGTAGTCCAGGGCCTCGCACACGTCCTTGAGGATATGCACCACATGGGGGACCTGCATCCGGTGGCCTTCGGCCATCTCGAGAATCACGCGGAGGTTCTGCCCCTCGACGAACTCCATGACAATGAAGAAGTGGTCCTCGGTCTTGCCGACGTCGAACACGGAGGCGATGCTGGCATGCTGCAGGTAGAGGCTCAGCCGGGCCTCGTCCATGAACATGCGGACGAACTTGTCATCCTTGATCAGGTGCGGCCGGATTCGCTTGATGGCGACAATTTTTTTGAACCCCTGAACCGTCTCGACCTCGGCCTTGAAGACCTCGGCCATACCGCCCGCGTCAAGCTTTTTGAGAATCTTGTACCTGGGGCTGCTCATTTGTGACCGCTTCTCTGGAACTGTCTGAATTCCGTTTCGCCGTCGGTTTTTGTCGCACAGATGAACGACCCGTGTCAACACTCTTTTTTCGTCGGGAAGCCTTGATTTTTCCAGCTGTTTCCCGTATATTTCGCCCACCCGTCAAGGCACCGGAAAGGCTTCGTCCCCGCACCTCGACGGGCCCTCAAGGAATGGTCGGAACATGGATATTTTTCTCGAGTCTCTCAAATCCTTTCTGAGCCCGATTTGGAAATATGTGGACGATGAGCGGATCTCTGAAATCCTCATCAACGGTCCCGACGACATCTGGGTCGAGATGAAGGGCCGCCTGTACAAGACCAAGACCACCTTCACGCCCGACGGCCTGCTGGCCGCCGCCAGGAACATGGCACAGTACGTGGGGCGTCCCCTCAGCGAGGAGCGTCCCCGGCTCGACGCGCGCCTGCCCGACGGCAGCCGCATCCATGTCGTGCTGCCGCCCATCGCGCGCTGCGGAACCGTGGTCTCGATCCGCAAGTTCTTCCCCGGCGGCCTGACCATCGAGCAGATGGTCAAGTTCGGCTCCATCACGACCGAGTGCGCCCGCTTCATCGAGGCCTGCGTGCTCAACAAGGAGAACATCGTCGTCTCCGGCGGCACCGGCTCGGGAAAGACGACGCTTCTCAACGTCATCTCGTCGTTCATCCCCAACGACGAGCGAATCATCACCATCGAGGACAGCGCGGAGCTGCAACTGAGCCAGGACCACCTGGTGCCCCTTGAGAGCCGTCCGGCCAACGACAAGGGCAAGGGCGAGGTCAACATGCGCGACCTGCTGCACTCGAGCCTGCGACTGCGTCCGGACCGCATCGTCATCGGCGAGGTGCGCGGCGGCGAGGCGTTCGACCTGCTGCAGGCGATGAACACCGGCCACGGCGGCTCGATGTGCACCACGCACGCGAACACGCCCAAGGAGACGCTGGCCCGACTGGAGAGCCTGGCGCTGCTGTCGGGCGTGGAGCTTCCGCTGGTCGCCGTGCGCTCCCAGGTGGCCGCTGCGATTCACGTGGTCGTGTCCTGCGCGCGCTTCTCCGACGGCACGCGCAAGATCACCCACGTCAGCGAGGTGCTGCCGCTCAACGAAAAGGGTGAATACCGGGTGCAGGACATCTTCGTCTACAATCAGACGGCCCGCCTTGAGGACGGCAAGATCGTCGGCTACCATGTCCCCACCGGCGTTCGTCCGACGATCCAGCGCAAGCTGCTGGCCAACGGCTTCACCGACATGGTGGATGATTTCTTCAACCCCGCATCTTACGGGCTGGAACCGGCACCCTATTTTGAAACCGGAAAATAGAATCATTGCGCGCCGCCGTGTGAAAAATCGCCAAACTGTGTTGTTTTTTCACGGGTCGCATTACATATTTGACTTGTTTTAAATAAACTCCCGTCCATCTTCCGATCGGAATCCGCTTGTGGCGCTTGAATTTCGATAATAACGGGTGTATGGCCCGGGATTTGCGTATGGCCGCGCGCCCCCGGGGCGCAGGGAATCCGAAACGGATTCCATGGAGTCCAAGGACGGATTCCAGGAAGAAGGATTCGTGATGTCACAAACTCAAAAAGACTATCTTGATCGCGCAGCGAAGGTGCTTGCCCGCATCGACAACTCCTATGCCTACTTCCCCGAAAACGAGACCCCGGTGTTCAACCGCGGCGAAGGAATCTATCTCTACGACCCCGACGGCGTGGAATATCTGGACATGGTCGCCGGCTACGGCACGGTCAACCAGGGACACACCCATCCCCATATCGTCCAGGCGCTGCTCAAGCAGGCCAACCTGCTGGCCCACACCAGCGCGACGCTGTCCAACGTGAAGGTCGAGCTCGCCGAGAAGCTGGCCGAACTGTCGCCGATCCCGGAGACGATGGTCCACTTCGACCTCGGCGGCGCCCGCGCCACCGAAGGCGCCAAGGTGCTCGTGCGCGCCTACACCGGCAAGCCCAAGGTCATCTCGTTCTCCAACGCCTTCCACGGACGCTCGGCCGGCTCGCTGTCGATGTACAACGCCGACCAGTTCCAGTTCCTGTACAACATCCAGAAGGACTATTACACCGCGCCGTATCCGTACTGCCGCCGCTGCCCGTTCGGCAAGACCTGCGACTCCTGCTCCTGGGAGTGCCTGGGCAAGGTCCAGGACATCCTGCGCGAGAACCGCGACGTGGGCGGCATCATCGTGGAGCCGGCGCTGGGCGCGCGCGGCTACATCTTCCCGCCGATGGACTTCTTCAAGCGCCTGCGCCGCATCTGTGACGAGCACGGCGTGCTGCTGATCTCCGACGAGATCCAGATGGGCATGGGCCGGCTGGGCGCGATGTTCGCCTGCGAACTCTACGACACCGTGCCCGACATCATCCTGCTGGCGAAGTCGCTGGGCGGCACGATGTGGCCGCTGTCGGCCATCCTAGGACGCCGCGCGATCATGCAGAGCGTCCGCCCGGGCACGCTGGGATCGACCTTTGCCGGTGCCCCGCTGGCCTGCGGCGTGGGCCTTGCCTCGCTGGAGGTCTTCGAGATGGAGAACCTCTGCGAGAAGTCGCAGACGCTGGGCAAGTACTTCCTCGACAGCCTGCGCGAGCGCGCCAGCGGCTTCCCGCTGATCGTGCACATCGAGGGCCGCGGCCTGGCCATCGGCATCGAGTTCGAGCTGCCCAACGGCGACCCCGCCACCGCCGAGGTCGAGCGCCTGCACCACATGGCCCTGCGCAAGCGGCTGCTGCTCCAGCGCGGCGGTCCGGCCAAGAACATGATCAACATGATTCCCGCGCTCACCATCACCCGCGAACAGATCGACGAAGTCGTCGACCGCTTCGTCGAGCTGCTCAACGACCTGCTCCTCGAGCCCAAGGTCGTCGAGAACATGGCCGCCTCCTCGGCCGCCGTCCCCCCCCGCACCGAAGAAATCATCGCCAAGATCTGACCTGTCTCATCAGACAATCAAGGTTCCAACTGTCCATCAAAACCTTCTCGATTGTTCAGTTTTTTTTGCGGCAGCAGCGCTGGCAGCGGATGCAAGAAATGTCCCTGGCGCTGTGCGCGCCGAAGTCACAGGTGCGCAGGATGCGGACAGGGAAGAAGCGGGTCAGGGGGGCGAACCTGCCCAGCAGCAGGAAGGCCGCGCCCAGCGGGCAGAAGAAGCGGCAGTACGGGCGGTAGGTGAACACCGAGGAGAGCACTATCCCGCCGGCGATGAAATGATAATGCAGGGCCTGCCACGGCAGCGCGAACAGGTACGACAGGGGATCCCAGCTCAGGAACCGCTGGTTGAGCGTGATCGCGAAGCTGGTGAGGGCTCCGGCCAGCACCACGTATTTCAGGAAGCCCGCCGCCTGCACCCAGCGGTTCCTGACGTCCAGCGGGTTCGGCGCGCAGACCATCACCGAGCGCCAGTCCCGGAACCTTCCCTTCACCAGCCGGGCGATCATGTGGAGGAGCTCCTGCAGGGCCCCCACCGGGCACAGGAAAGAGCACCACAGGGGTCCGGCCAGCACCGCCAAGCCCAGCGCCGCCAGCAGCAGCATCGTCTTGGGGTAGGCCGACGGGAAGATGCCCGTCGTTGCCAGACCCAGATCGACCAGGCTCAACTGGTAGTTGTGCAGGATTCCCAGCAGCGCCAGGGACGCCACGAGGAGGGCCACACGCCCCGCCGGCAGCAGACGGAACCACAGCAGCACCCCGATCAATAGAAATGCCGCCGGGATTCCGGTCTCGTGCCAGCGGGTCCTGGGCCCCGTCACCAGCCGCGTGTCCGTCTGGACATGCAGGATCTCAGAGCACACCCGCGAACGCACCTCGTGCACGACGTGGCGGATCGCCCGTGTGGACAGCGTCGCCCCCGACACCGTGTCGATCCCGTCGATCACGCTGCGCGAGGCCGGAAAACCGGTGAATTTCTTCATCCAGGGCGAAAACTTCTCGATGAACGACGGAGTCTCGTGGTTGGAGCCCAGGCGGATCGATTCGATGGTGCAGGCGTGATCGAACCGCACGATGACGCCGACGGGACCGGCGTAACCCTTGATTTCGGCGGCCTGCGGCACCTGCGACGAGTCGACGGTGATGTGCAGGTGGCCCTTCTCGATCTCCCGCGTGTGCGGGAACGGCAGCATCACCTGGCTTGTCCCCCGCTTTTCAGCCCGCGCGGCGGTCCTCACCGAATGCACCGACGGGAAGAACAGCACCACCGCCGCCAGCGCAATGAAGCCCACCAGCGCCGTGGGCGACCACGGGAACGACCACGCGGCCTTCGAGGCCGGACGCAGCCCTGCCCTGGCGAACACGGTGAAGTGGAACACGTACAGCAGCAGCGGCATGAGGAAGACCATCCACTGCCACCCGGCCGTGGCCGAGTTGAAGCACTTGGCGAAGGCCCAGCCGCCGAAGAGGCCGGCCAGCAGCACGAAGCCGGACCGCCAGAACCCGAGGCCGCCCAGAGTGTCCTTGAGCGTCTCGAAATACGCCCACAGCGCCAGCGGCCAGAATATCAGCAGCACCCATGGATGCGCTCCGGCGAAGGCCCACAAAGACAGCGTGGCGAACCCGATCATCGGCAGCACCGGACGGCTGCGCACGACCTGCGGCACGAAGACCAGCAGCAGCGAGCCCTGCAGCAACCAGAACACGGCCCGTCGCAGGCCGTCGGACAGCCGCACCATCGGCGAGACCTCGGAGAAGGCCGTGAAGAACAGACCGAAGAACAGAACAAAGAACGTGAACGCCGCCGCCCCGCCCTCCCGGGCGTACGGATCACAGCCGGTGCCACCTTCGACGGCGGAGACCGGAAGCCGGCGCAACGCCAGCGTCAGGGCGGCCAGCCCGCCAAAGAATCCGAGGTAACGCCAGGTGAAGCCGTTGTAGGCGCCCCATGCGAAGGCGGGATGATAGAAGTGCATCTGCCGGACGATCGCGAAAAACGCAGCAAAGGCGACCAGCGTCCAGAAGAGGGCATGGAAATTGATGGTTCTGCGCGGCGTCGTACAGCAGACGGGCGCGATGGGATCACTCATGATTTCAAACTCCTATGGCACCACACGAACCGGCTCCAAGGCCGGCGCGGTGTCACCCTGGCCGAGCTGGCCCGACGTCCCCGCGCCCCAGCACCAGACATGATTGGACTCCGTGAACATGCACACGTGGCTTCCCCCCGTGGCCAGCCACACCGACAACTCTCCGGCGGGCGTCAGCGCCTGGATCGGCTCGGAGCGGTCGGCCCCGGCGCCGATGCCCAGCTGGGCCGCGTCGTTGGCCCCCCAGCAGAAGACGCGCCCCGGGGTGTCCCGGCCGCAGCAGGAACGACCCTGACAGGACAATTCCTGGAACACCGTCACGGGCGGCATGTGCACGGCCACCGGCACCGGGCTGTCCCCCGTCTGTCCGTTTCCCAGCCGGCCGTTCTCACCGGCGCCCCAGCACCAGGCGGCGTACGTGTCGTCCAGCGCGCAGACGTGGGAGACCCCGGCGGTGACATGGATGAACGAACTGACGCCAGAAACCGTGATCTCCGTGGGCTGTAGACGATCCTCGTTCGTCCCGTCGCCGACCTGCCCACGGTCGTTGCGCCCCCAGCACCACAGGTGCCCGAGCTCGTCCAGCGCGCAGGTGAAGCCATCCCCGGCGGCGACCATGAAGAACTTCAGATCGAGGGGGCCGGTCACAGGCACGAACGTCGTGGAGGGGGTCAGGTCGGCCGTCCCCAGCTGGCCGAAGGCGTTGGCGCCGGCGCAGACCAGGTCACCGTCGCCCACGACGCCGCAGGCATGATCCGCACCCATGGCGATCCGAAGCCAGTCCTGCCCCCCGGGCGGGGGCACCGAGGCCGGTGCCGGCCGGTTCTGGGTGTCGTCCAGGCCCAGCTGGCCCGAACGGTTGTCCCCGAAGCACCACATCTCGAAGGTCTCCTCACAGAACAGGCAGGTCGCGTCGAAGCCCGCGGTGGCCCGCACCATGGACGGACAGGACACCGCGTCGAGCCAGACCGGGCGCGTCGCCATCATGGCCTGCCCCGCACCGGCCTGTCCCTGGCGGTTGTCGCCCCAACAGAACGGAATGTTCATCTCGTCGACGAGGCAGGTATGGGCCGTCCCCGAGGCCATCGAGACCACGCCGGTGCATGCGGAGGTGAGGATCTGGTTGCAGTAGTCGTTGCAGACCGGATCGCCGGCCCAGCGATCAAAGGCGCCGCAGGTCTGGCCGTCGAGGTTGTCCGTGTCGCACACCTCGCCTGAGCCCACCTGGATCTGTGAGTCGCCGCACCGGCCGTGGGATTCGCAGTCCGTCAGAATCAGTTCACATGTTTCTGAACAGTTAATCTGCCCCCCGTAGTATTCCAGGGAGGCGCAGGTGACGTTGCGCGTATCCTCGATGTCGCAGGTCTCTTCGCCTTCGGCCACGCCGTCGCCGCAGCGGGTGCACTCCGCAGGGTCCAGCGTGCAGTCGGCCCGGCACGTCAGCACTCCGCCGGTGTACGAGAGCCCCTCGCAGGTCTGGCCGCCCAGATCCGTGCCGTCGCAGGTCTCGCCTGCCTCGCGGACGCCGTTGGAGCACACGCCGGGGCGTTCGTCCTCCCATTCCAGGATCCAGTTGCAGCCCGTGAAAGTGAAGAAAACCGCAAACAAATACAGGAGTCGCAGACAACCGGAATGATCGCGCATGATAGCCGGATTTATACCCGACGATGCGACTCCCGGCAATCAGCTTGTAAAACTGTGTGAATGTGTCCAAACTGCTTTCACCTTGTGGCCAAGGGCCCGGGAGGATTATTATTTGATTTTTGGACACACTTCGGGACTCAAGCCCAGCCAGTTGCACCTGCTGGAAAACCTGCCCCGCCGCCGAAACCCGCCCGACCAACTGTTCGGGGCGACGCTGGCGGCCCTTCTGGTCGAGATCGCCCGCGAAACCGGACGCGAGATCGGCATCCTGGTGGATCGCAAGGGCGCCATCCGCCAGGTCATCGTGGGTACTTCGGAGAACCTGCCCCTGCCGACGCCGGACCTGCCCGAGGGCGGACTGAGGCCGGGCCTGCGGCTGCTGCACGCGCATCCCACCCACCGGCCGCTGTCGCCGGAGGACTGCACCTGCCTGTACTCCCACCGTCTCGACGCGGTCGCGGCCTGCATCCGGCTCCATCCGGAGGCGCCGGTGCAGATCACCTGGGCGTTTTTGAGCGACGAGGCGACGCCGGCACCCCGCATCGCGCCCTACGGACCGCTGGGCAGGCTGGAGCTTGACTTCCAGGCCTGGATCACGGATCGCGAGCAGACCGCCGTACGGCCGCGCGGCCGCGAGGTGCGTCACGG
>PHAZ01000085.1 GCA_002841825.1 Deltaproteobacteria bacterium HGW-Deltaproteobacteria-22
CTTCGGTGCCGTCGGGCAGCCGGCCGCGATGGACCTGGCCGATGGAGGCGATGGAAGCCGGTGTCCGCTCCAGTCCCGCCAGGAGCGGCTCGGCCCGACCTCCGAGATCTTCACGGAGGATGGCTTCCACGCGCTCCCAGGGCGTGGCCGGGGACTGCGTCTGCAGGAGGCTCAGGAGCGCGCGTGTCTCCTCGGGCAGGTCCACCTCGAGGTAGCTCATGATCTGGCCGAACTTCATGGGGAGTCCCTTGAGCGTGCCCAGACGGGTGACCAGCTCCTGCATGCGGAGGAGATCCTTGTCCGAGGGCTCTGCGTCCTTGTTCTTCGCGGCCTTGGCGATGCTGCGGGCCAGGCCCAGGCCTCCGCCGAGGAGCCGCGCGAACCGACCGAAGCCGTGGCCGGGACCTTTGTCCGATTCTGCGCGCAGCTGGTCCGTGAACTGGGCAATGCGATCATCGGGATGGTCGGACATCGTGAAAGCCTCCTTAAACAGGGATGGTGAAGGGTCCGGAAAAGTCCGCTACAGCAGGACCTTCATTCCCTCGAGTGCCTCGAGGGCGGTGTACAGCGCGATGACCGACTCTACGTCGGGGACCGTCACGTCGAGGGTCCACGAGGAGAAGCGATCCTTCGCGCTGGCGCGGCAGGTGAGGGTGAATTCGGCGCCGGGAAGCACGCCGTCGACCGAGTCTCGGATGGTCCGCTCCAGCAGGACGTTCGTCACTCCGATGAGCTTGATCATGTAGGTGCAGGGAAACTGGTGAACCTCAGCGAGCCGTTGTGCCAGTCCAGTATAGTCCATGGGACCTCCGGATCGAAGTCATCACACCGGTGGCGATGGATGTCAAGAGGCAGTCGCCGATGGAGGTTCAGGGCGCGGGGGAATCAGGATTCCGAGCCGTCACGGGCCGACAGGACGTGTTCATCCACGATTTTCCTGAATTCCTCGGTGTTGAAGGGTTTCTCGATGCGGAGGTTTCCGACCAGGGACAGGTATTCGGCGGTCCCCTGGGTGAAGACCCCTCCGGTGATGAAGATGACGCGCCGGGCCAGGTCGGGATCCTGATCGACCAGCCAGGCATGGAACTCCACACCGGTCATCTTCGACATCATCAGGTCGCAGATGATGATGTCAAACCCATGGCCTCCCATGATCAACGCCATGGCCTCCTCGGCCGATCCGACGGCCGTGATCTCGTGCCTGCGGACCAGGATGCGGGTGATGGCGCTGCGGATCCCGGGTTCGTCGTCAATCACGAGGACGCGGCCGCGCACGTGTGGCTCAACTGAATGCAGCCGGGGCGGCGTCGGCACGGAAAGGGGCTCTCCGTGCATGGCCG
Organism: Deltaproteobacteria bacterium HGW-Deltaproteobacteria-22; assembly: GCA_002841825.1. GTDB lineage: Bacteria > Myxococcota_A > Polyangia > HGW-17 > HGW-17 > HGW-17. Next base: position 1,341 of record PHAZ01000085.1, read on the forward strand.
GCAGACGGATCCAGAACCGCGTGCACTGGCCAGCACAGCTTGAAAAGCCGATCTCGCCGGAGAAGCCGGACACGATGTTGCGACAGATCGAGAGCCCCAGGCCGGTGCCGAACCCGATGCCCTTGGTGGTGAAGAAGGGCTCGAAGATGCGTGGCTGGACGTCTTCGGGGATGCCGGATCCGGTGTCGCTCACCTCGGCGCAGACCTGGTCATTCTCGGTCCATACGCGCACCCGGATCTCATGCTCTTTTCCGGTTCCTTTCCCAACGTTGATAGCCTGGGCAGAGTTGATCAGCAGGTTCAAAAAGACCTGCGCCAGTTTGCCCTCGGTGGCCATCACCCGTGGCACAGGCTGGAAATCCCTGATCACGCGGGCCCTGTACTTCAACTCGTTGGAGACCATGTTCAACGCATGCTCGATGCTGTCCTGCAGGCGGACGGGGACCAGTTCAAGTCCGTCCTGACGGGAGAAAGTGTTCAGGTCGCGGGCTATCCGCTGGATGCGGTGGGCGCCGGAGATGATTTCCTGCAGCCGGTTCGAGAAATCCTGCGCACCCGCGCCGGTGAGCTCCGGGAGGAGGGTGGGCAGATCCTCGACCAGACTCTCGGCGTTGACCAGAAGGTAGGCAAGGGGATTGTTGATCTCGTGGGCCACACCGGCGGCGAGCATGCCCATGCTGGCCAGCCGGTCAGACTGGGCCAGGCTCGCCTGGAGATCCCTGCGTTCCTCCTCGGCCCGGCGGCGGTCGGTGATGTCGATGGTGTAGCCCGCCAGCAGCCGTTTCTCGCCGACGGTGATCGGAAACTTGATCGTCGTGTAGTGACGGCCGTTGAGGTCTTCGTCCAGGTGCAGGATGCCTCCGCCGGAGGCCACCTCCCAGTCGTCCAAGCTGATCTTGTCGGCGAACTCGGCCGGGAACAGGTCGTGCATCGTCTTTCCGGCCATCTGGGAGCCGGGCACACCGATCATGTCCGCGTAGTTTTCGCTGGCCACGAGGACACGGCTGACCTCGGGGGTGACATGCTTGATGAATGCATAGATCGGGGAGTGCTTCACGAACAGTTGAAGCAGGCCCTGACCTTCGGTGGGATCTTCTCCGGCACGCAACCGCTCCAGTTGTTCCCGCAGGAAGTCGTTTTCCCGGCGCAGGGCCTCGAGGGCATCAGGTGGATCAGGCATGACAGTTAATCATATTCATAATGAAAAAGATTACAGTTTTCATTGTGGGAATGGATTATCATGAGTTGGTCGTACTGTCAATGCAGGGCAGAACGGCGCCAAACAAAAGAACGGTCCGGTTCTGCCGTCTGCAGGGGGACAGGGGTAATTTTAATCTTGTGTAAATAAAAGAACACTATTAAAGTGATCACAGACCCAAGTGGCCGATTCATTTCGAAGTCGTCCTTTTAATGGAGAGAGGAGATCGATCATGACACGTACGCCTTCGACCATGCTGGAGCTGGGTACACGGGCGCCGGACTTCACACTGCCGGATCCGGTCACGCGGAGGGTGGTGTCCCGAACGGAGTTCGAAGGCAGGCCGCTGCTCGTGGCGTTCATCTGCAACCACTGCCCGTACGTGATCATGATCAGGGAGGCCTTCTCGTTGCTCGCGGCCGAGTTCCAGGCACAGGGTGTGGCCGTGGTCGCCATCAATGCCAACGATCCGGGACAGTTTCCGGACGACAGTCCCGTGAAAATGATCGAGGAGGTCCACAGGTGGGGGTATTCGTTTCCGTACCTGTTCGACGAGTCCCAGCAGGTGGCCAAGGATTATCGTGCCGCGTGCACGCCGGATCTGTTCCTGTTCGACGCGCGGCACGAGTTGTTCTACCGGGGGCAGTTCGATGACGCCCGTCCCGGCAACGGCCTGACGCCCACCGGAGAGGATCTGAGCCGGGCGCTGCTGCTGATGCAGGCCGGTGGTCCGCCGCCCGCCGAGCAGCGCGCCTCCCTGGGGTGCAACATCAAGTGGCGCCCGGGCAATGAGCCCGATTATTTTGGATGAGACGGTTTCGCTTCCAGTCCACGTCCATCAGTTCAGGATTCTTCGGGTGGAGCACCGAGCTCCCTCTCTCTCACGGGAACTACAGCGCCCTTCTCCCAGGCAGTGACGACCATGCAGACCATGGCATCGCCGGTGACGTTGATTACCGATCGGAACATGTCCAGCAGGCGGTCCACCGCCAGGATCAGCGCCAGTCCGCCGGGCTCGATGCCCACGGCTTCGAGGACGATCACCAGCGTCACCAGGCCCGTTCCGGGAACGCCGGCGGCGCCGATGGACGCCAGCAGGGCGGTGAACAGGATCGCGAGCTGCTGCACGAGCGTGAGATCCATGCCGAAGGCCTGGGCGATGAAGACGGTGGCCACCGCCTGGTAGAGGCTGGTGCCGTCCATGTTCACCGTGGCCCCCACGGGCAGCACGAAGCCGGCGATGCGCGGGGGCACCCCGAGATCGTCCTCCACGCAGCGCAGCGTTACCGGCAGTGTCGCGCTCGAGGAGCTGGTGGAGAAGGCCAGAAGTTGAGCCGGGATCATGGCACGGTAGAAGTTCATCACCCCGGTCCTGGCCAGAAACCTCAACGCCAGGGGATAGATCAGCACCAGCAGGACAAGAAGTCCGCCGAGCACGGTGAGGAAGTACAGCCCCAGTGCCCCGAGCAGGCCCAGCGCGCGCGCAGGGTCATCCCGGGCGAACTCCGCCACGCAGGAGGCCATCAGCGCGAACACACCCGGCACGGCGAGGTACAGGATCAGTTTCACCATGCTGATGAAGACCGCGTTGAGGCCCTCGAACCACTCCATCAGCGTGCGGCTCTTCTCCGACGGGACGCAGATCAGGGCGATGCCGAACAGCAACGCAAAGAAGACGACCTGCAGCATCGCCCGATTGTCAGACAGCGCCTGAACCACGTTGTCCGGTACCATGTCCACCAGGGGCTGGAGCGGACCACGGCGCTTGAGCTCTCCGGCCTGGACCGCGCGCGATTCAACCTCGGTCGCATACTGGCCGCGCAGGTTCTCCCGGTCCGCCCCGGACAGCGACCTGCCCGGAGCGATCAGGTGGACCAGCAACAGCCCAACCGTGATCGCCAGCAGCGTCGTCGAGAAGTACAGCGCCAGCGTTCGCCCGCCCAGCCGGGAGAGCTGGCGCAGGTCCCGTACGCTGGCGACGCCCAACACCAGTTGGGTCAGCACCAGCGGAATGGCCACCAGCTTGAGCAGGGCGATGAAGATGGTTCCAAACGGCTTGACGTAGTCGATGACCTCCCTGTGGAGGCCGAGGGCGCTGGAAGCGAAACCCAGACCCAGACCCGCGACGATGGCGACGAGAATCCACGCAGGGAGGGAAACCACTTGTTTCATGACCTTACATGTAACCCAGAATGCCCTGCCAGGTAAACAGATTTTCACGGTTTCAGGAGGGCGCGGGGAGATTCCGGAACGGGCGGGCCGCACCGGAGGCGGGACTTGCCGGGGCCAGGGTCGGCCGGAGGACTACTTGCCTTCGCCTTCTTCGGGGGTCGCCTTGCCGGTGGCTTCCGGGGCCGGGTCGGTGGCCGTCACATTGTTGGTGGCCGTCTCGTTGTTGGCGGCCGGCTCGGGGGTGGTCTCCGGGGTGGTCGCGCCTTCCTTCGGGGTGCAGGACACAAAGGCGCCGAGGACGATGAGGGACGTGAGGATCAGTTTCTTCATGGTGTTTCTCCTTCTGGTTGTTTCACGCTCAGAATTTTCGCGTGATGGATAGCGATGTTCTGCCAATGGCCAGGATGAACACGGGCAGCAGTTTTTCATGGCGAATATTCACTCTTTTCCGCCTCAGCAGATGCAGTCGTTGAACGGGTACTTGTCGCCCTTGATCTTCTCGAGCTTGCCGTCACGAAGGCGAAACAGTTGCCGCTCGTTGCCTGTGATGCCGTCGACCGTGACGATCTCCAGGTTCCCGTCGTTGTCCAGATCCGCCACCAGCAGGATGCGCAGCCGGGAGGTCTCGGTGGCGACCAGCTTCGGGGTGCCGTCGACGACCAGCCAGAGGCTCCACAGTTCATGGCCGTTTCCGCCGCAGGCAGTCTCGCCGATCTGACGGAAATCTTCAACGAGGTACTCTTCGGCGCCGGGTTTGCGGAAGACGACGTTCGATACGGTCAGGGGCTCCTCGGGACTGGACTTGGCGTAGTCACCGGCAAGCCGGCCGAACTCCAGCGCCATCACCATGGGGGTCACTCTGCCGCCCAGATCCTTGATGCTCGGCGACTCGTCCTCGAGGCGGGTCCAGAGGACGGGATCTCCCAGGGAGGACGGGCGGGCCCAGATGAACTCGTTCTTGTAGTCTTCCCCACGGGTGCCGCAGTCGTCGAAGACGGCGCCCAGATAGTGGGAGGCCTGCGTGAGGATCTCCTCGAACTTCGGAAGCAGGACCTTGCCCTGCTCGTTGGACACGCCAAGCTCCTCGCGAACACCGAAGTGGGGATAGGCCCGGCTGAGGACCGAGAGGGGGCCGATGGTCCGGGTGCAGGCCTTGACCGAGTCGCGATAGATGTCGATCTGCGTGCCGGAGTGCGGACTCTTGGCGGTCGTGGCGCGGGAGATGGCCACCACGTCCCGGTGATGCTCGAGGGAGGGCTTGGCGAGCGAGGCCTCGTCGGGCGTCCAGTCCTCACCCGACAGCCGGATGAACAGGTGCCCGTACTCGTTGCCGAAGAAGAAGACCAGCGGACCGGGGGTCGCCTTGACCGCGACGGGGCCGACGACGGGTCTGGGCAGCTTCGGCTCGGTCGAAGTTGTTGTCGTTTTCGAGCAGGAGATGGATAATGCAAAGAACAGCGGCATGGAAAGGATGCCCGGAATTTTCATGAAGTGCTCCGGCACGGGTTCCCGTCAGGTTTGGACCGCCGATGGCGGCGAATCAGGTTCGGAAAATCCTGCCAGAGGTGCTTATATCACGTTTTTATCGCGGACTGACTGATTTTTTCCTGTGCCCGTCTCCGGGGCTGCGGCGGGGACCGTCAAGGTGAAGTCTCGCCGTGGAAAAGCACGCTTGACAGGCTTTCCTCTGAAGCGAATACTATCGGGCAGGTGACAAGCCAAAAGAACATCCCCCTTTCTCAAGGGCGGGAATGAAAGGTGAATGAAACATGCAATGTCCTGCTTGCAAAAAACGTTGGTTCCGTTTCCTCTTTCCGGCAGTGTTGCTGACCCTGATCCTGCTGCCCGTCAGCTCCGACGTCAGCGCCCAGGGAGCGCCGCCCCTCGATTCGAACAGCAAGATCCGCCTGGACCGGGCCAAGGACGCCCTCAAGAATGAGCGGATCAAGGAGGACCTGCGCAGGAATGTCCCCTTCGACCGGGCCGCCGCGGTCAAGACCGAGCACTCCCGGATCGAATACGCCGTGGGGACCGCCCAGAACGAGATGCGGATGGTGAAGAACAAGCGGCACCCCGAGGTGGTGGCGTTCGCCGCCGAGCTGGCGAAGTTCGAAGCCTATCTGGCGGATCTCAAGGCCGTGATGAAGGACCACGAACTCAACGGGAAGGCCGCCGCCGCGCTGCGCGGAAAATTCTTCAGCAAATATTGGGATGAGCATGGCGTGCTGACCAATTATTATTACTACATGGATCCGAGCCAGAAGGGCATGCCCTACGGCACGCAGAAGGAGCTGGCCGCGGCCCGTGAGGCGCTCAAGCGCATCCATGAAGGTTGCACCGGCGAGTTCAAGGCCGTCGTCAACGACGCGACGTCACATCCCAACGATCGCACCCGGCGTCCGGACCTGATGTGCAAGGCCGCCGCCCTGGGCGACGAGCTGGTGCGTCGGGTCGTGGTGGCCATGGCCAAGTTGATCCTGGATGAGGTCGTCAAGGGATTCAAGGAACAGTTGGCCGCGATGCCCACCGACGACGGTCGGCTGAAGAAGATGAACAAGGACTATTTCTACGAGCCCGAGACCCTCAAGAAGACCATCGCCGAGCGCTACCAGAGCGATCTCAAGTTTGTGGGCGTGGAACTCGATTCGAAGATGTTCACGGACCTGTTCGCCGAGGTGGAGACGGCCCGCGCCGCCCTGCTCGCGGAGATCCCCAAGCACCTCTCCCGCTGGAAGGGTGGGCAGCACGGCCGGAAGAAATCGGATTCGTTCGTGGAGAAGGCCTACAAGAACGCCCACAAGGGCGTGAAGATCCTGCTGCTCGAGATGCGTGACGACGCCTGGGTCGTGGAGGTCAATTCCCTGGGGGTTCCCAAGTTTCGCAAGAAGCGCGGCGGCGTGGTCTTCAAGCTCCCCGACGAAGCCTGGTGCCACGACGAGGAGTTCGCCTATTTCCAGGACTATCAGGGGCACAAGAGCTACGGCAAGAGCTACTTCGAATTCGCGCCTGCCCAGTTACGGCACTCCGCCATCGTCTCCTGTCCCTGACCTTCCCGGTCCTCCCTCATTGACATCGTGATTGGCCCCGGGGATACTGCCCATTCAACATGGTGCGGGCCGCCGCACGCGGAGTCGGGATGATGAGCCATCTGAAGACCTCAGCCCAGTTCACAGGAACCGACCGTTTCCAGGTGCTTTCGGAGCTGGGACGGGGTGGCATGGGCGTGGTCTACGCGGTTTGGGACGTCGAGCGGCAGACGAAGGTCGCCCTCAAGACCCTCAACGAAGGGAGTTCTGCGGAGCTCTTGCGCCTGAAGACGGAGTTCCGTGCGCTGCAGGAACTGGAGCACCCCAACCTGGTCTCCCTGGGTGAGCTATTCGAGGAGCAGGGCCAGTGGTTCTTCACCATGGAGCTGCTCGAAGGGCAGGACTTCATCTCCCATGTCCGCCGCCTGAAGGCGGAAAGCCTCCCCGTCCCGGCCGGGGAGGGCGCCTCAGGGGAGGACGTCGGCGCCTCCAGGGAGGACGTCTGCGCCTCTGGGGAGGACGTTGGCGCCTCCGACGGGGCCCCGGTCCGATGGGATTACGACGAGATTCGCCTGCGGGCGGCCCTGATCCAGCTGGGTCGAGGACTGCAGGTGCTGCACGCCACCGGCCGCGTGCATCGTGACATCAAGCCCGCCAATGTGCTGGTGCAGGAAGACGGTCGCGTGGTGCTGCTGGACTTCGGACTGGTCACCCAGAGCGACCCGGGGCAGAACTCCGAGGGACAGTATTATCCAGTGGGCACGGCCAGGTACATGGCACCCGAGCAGGCGGCCTCCCTGCGGGTGGGCCCCGAGGCCGACTGGTACAGCGTCGGGGTCCTGCTGTTCGAGGCCCTGACCGGGACCGTTCCGTTCTCCGGGACTTACAGCCAGGTGTTGCTGGCCAAGCATGACGGCTCCGCGGCCGAGCCCGTGAGCCTCAATCCCGCGGTCCCTGTGGACCTTAACCAATTGTGCGTGGCGCTGCTGCAGCACGATCCCGCCCGAAGGCCGAGGGCCGAAGAGGTGCTGCAGTTGCTGACCCGCCGCAGGCGGATGCAGGAGTTGATGCCGCCCACCTCGGGGACGAGGATGCCGGTGTTCGTGGGGCGCCGGCCGGAGGTGGACCAGCTTCTGGCGGCCTTCGGGGAGGCCCAGGAGAAGGGCCTGGTGATGCTGCTGGTTCACGGAGCCTCCGGCCTGGGCAAGAGCGCGCTGCTGCACGCGGCAGGGCGGGAGATCCTCATGAAGGAGCCCCGCGCCATGATCCTGTGGGGGCGCTGCAACGAGCGGGAGCTGGTCTCGTACAAGGCCTTCGACAGCGTGGTGGACGCCCTGAGCCGGAACCTGGTCAGGTTGTCCGAAAAGGAGATCATGCAGTTGATGCCGCGCAACGTGGACTTCCTGGTCCGCGTGTTTCCGGTGCTCTCCTTTCTGCGCGAGGTGGACGGCTCTGTGGTTCCCCGCGGCCGCCCGGTGACGGACCTGCAGGAGGTGCGCCAGCTGGCCTTCCACGCGCTGCGGGAGGTGCTGACCCGGCTCTCGGACCGCCGTCCGGTGGTCATCTTCCTCGACGACATCCAGTGGGCCGACGAGGACAGCCTCAAGCTGCTGCGCTCGCTGATCCAGCCGCCCGATCCGCCCCAGGTGCTGCTGGTGTTCTCCATGAGGACCCGCACCGACGAGGCCCGGGCCGCGACCATGGTGTCCTCGTTCGAGGCCCTGTTTCCGACGCCGCCGCGGAACCTGCGCCTGGGGCCGCTGTCGATGGAGGCCGCCGGGGAGCTGGTGGAGGAACTGCTGGCGACCAACCCGGAGCTTCAGGACATGGATCGCAGGCTTGCTGCCACCATCGCCCGGGAGGCCGGCGGTCATCCGCTCTACATCCATGAACTGATGCATCACCTCCAGCTCTGCGGGGCCGGGGGCATCCCTGACCTGCGGCTCGACGATGTGCTGTGGGACCGCATCCACACCCTCGATGATGGTTTCCGGCGCCTGGTCGAACTGGTGTCGGTCTCGTTCGGTCCCCTGCGCCAGGATATCGCCGCCCAGGTGCTGGGCTGCCGGCCCGCCGAGGTGTTCCGGACCGCCGCGCGGCTGCGGATCCTGCATCTGGTGCGCACCAGCGGCCCCGGCGCAGAGGACATCGTGGAGCCCTACCACGATCGAGTGCGCGACGCCGTGCTGGCCCGCATGGAGCCGCCGTCGGCCATCGCCTGGCACGAGGCGGTCGTGCGGGTGCTGCGCACCTCGCGCAACGTGGAGCCCGAGCGCATGGCCGCCCACCTGGAGTGCATCGGGGAGAGCGAGCAGGCGGCCAAGCACCTGGCCGAGGCGGCTGATCTGGCGGCCTCCGCGCTGGCCTTCGACCGCGCAGCCGGACTCTACGAGCGCGCCCTGCGCCTGCGGATGGAGGATGGTGAGGAGCCCGATCCGGAGCGTAAAAGGGAGTTGATGGTCAAATGGGGCACGTCCCTGGCCAACGCCGGTCGGGGTCATCAGGCGGCCCAGTCCCTGCTGCAGGCGATCTCCGGGGCCCGCAGCGCCGAGGCGCTGGAGTTGAAGCGGAAGGCCGCCGAGCAGCTGCTGCTGTCGGGCTACCTCGACGAGGGCTTCGAGGTCACGCGGCAGGTGCTGAAGTCCCTGGGGATCACCATGCCCAGGACCTCGTGGGGGGCGCTGGTGTCCCTGCTCTGGCACCGGCTCCGGATCCGCCTGCGCGGCACGGGTTACCGCGAGCGCGACGAGACCGAGATCCCGCCGGTCCAGCTGGTCAACGTGGACATCCTGTCCTCCATCGCCCGTGGGCTGGCGCTGACCGACCACATCCGCGGCGCCGACTTCAACACGCGCTTTCTGCTGGCCTCGCTGCGGCTGGGGGAGCCCCGGCGCATCCTCAGCGCGCTGACGATGGAGGCCAACTACGCCGCATCGAGCGGTCCTGCGTCCTCCCACATCCGCCGCACGCTGGCCTCCTGCGAGAAACTCCAGAAGCGGCTCAACGACGCCCTGGCCGAGATCTACATGGAGTCGGCCCGCTGCTATGTCAGTTTCATGAGCGGCCAGTGGGGTGTTTCCCTGCGCAGCGCCGAGACGTCGTTCCGCCTCTGGTCCGACTACGGCGGCACCTCGTGGGAGCGCGGCATGATGAACATCCAGATCAACTGGTCCCTGTTCTACCTCGGCGAGCTCGCCGAGATGACCCGGCGCATGCCCTCCCTGCTGCAGAGCGCCCAGGACCGCGGCGACCTGTTGTCGGTCTCGGGCATGGTCCTCGGGCTCAACAACATCATGATCCTGAACCAGGGCGGCCCCGCCGAGGCCCTGCGCGAGGTCGACGACATGCTGGCCAGGTGGTCCGTCAACGGGTATCACCTGCAGCATTACATGGCCCTGCTGGCCCGGGTCCATGTGGGGCTCTTCACGGGTGAGGGAGGGACCGCCTGCGACCGGATCCGCGACGACTGGAAGCGGCTCAAGCGTTCCCTGCTGCTGTACCTGCCCTCGGTGCGCAACGAGATCTTCCACCTGCGGGGCCGCGCGACCCTGCTGCGTTCACTGCAGAGCGACGGGCGCTCACGCCGGGACCTGCACAAGCAGGCGCGACAGGACATCTCCGCGCTCCTGAAGGGGCGCCTTCCCTGGGTCCAGGCGGTGGGGACGCTCCTCGACGCCGCCCATGCCGCCCAGCGCGGAGACGACGAGACCGCCCGCGTGCGCCTGCAGTCGTCGGTCAGCCAGCTCGACGCCTGCGAGATGAAACTCTACGCCGCCGCCGCGCGCATCCGCCTGGGCCGGCTCGTGGGCGGCGACGAGGGCCGCGCGATCCTGGAGCAGGGCCGCTCCTTCCTTTCCCTGCAGGGCGTCCGCGACGAAGCCGGCATGGTGTCGCTGCTGGCCTCGGGCTTCCCTGAGTGAATTCTCCGGTTTCCCGGAGTGACGATGACGGGAGGCCGAGTAACGGCAACTGACGCCTTTGGCACTCCGCCGGTTGTCTTGACATTCATGAAGGGGGCGTGTTTACTTCGCCCAGTAGAAGGAGAAACCCATGAGAGTTGCCATCCTGCTGACGCTTTCCTTCCTGGCGGCCTGCACGGCCCCCCGGGCCAACCTCGAGACCGGCCGCGTGACGCCCCGGGGCAGGTTCGTCGTGGGCGCCGACGTGCGCGGGAACCTGCCTACGGAGACCAGCTCGGCACTCTACGACTCCCTGAAGGCGGGCGTGAACGAGGCCAAGGCGACGGTCTCCGGTGAGTCCCCCAAGTGGACCGGCGAGGAGGGGCGCCAGAAGCTGGCCCGGCTCGTCGACACGCTGGTGATCTATTCTCTGGATCCGCTGGGCATGGGCTTTGATTTCCGCGCCCGCTACGGCTTCTACGACCATCTGGATCTGGGTGTGCGCTACGACAGCGGCGTGGTCGCCGGCGACCTGCGGTTCCAGTTCCTGGGCGCCATCGACCGCGGGCGGCGGCCGAACTTCTTCCTCAACCACGGGCCGCGCTGGTACGGCAGCATCGGCGTCCAGTACAGTTCCCAGGACTTCAAGGTCCCCCTGCCGATCCTGGAGGACCTGCAGGACCTGCTGGGCTACGAGTTCCTCCGCAAGGACATCGTGGTGCCGCTGGCCTTCAGTTACAGTCTGGGCCCCGACGAACTGTTCGGCGCGATCACCTTCGGGCTGGTCTACAACCTGGGCATGATCAAGTACGGCTTCAAGGAGGAGAAGGTCGCCGAGCTCTTCCAGGAGACCCTGGCCGACGAGGGCATCACCGTGCCGGCGGCTGAGAAGAACATCCATGCGTTCGGTCCCTTCGTGAACCTCAAGATCGGCTACAAGTGGATCTACGCCATCGCGTCGCTGTCGATCTACTACCAGAACTATGGCAGTTATGACATCTTTGGCGTGAAGACCTCGAGCTTCTCGGGGCTGACCTTCATCCCGACCCTGGGCCTGATGGGCACGTTCTGACACAACCCGGGCGTCCGCAGTTGCGGCGCCATTTGACAAAAAAAGGAGTAACATCATGAAGAAGTTTTCGATGATCCTGCTGGCTGCGTCGATCACCCTGGCTTTTTCCGCCTGCGGAGGCAAGAAGGACGACGCCTCCGGCGGCGACAAGGGCGGTGACAAGGGCGGCGACATGAAGTCCCACAAGCGGGGCGGCGACGAGGACTTCAACAAGCCCGAGCTCGAGGAGAAGGACCTCTCGTCCGCGGGCGAAGCCTTCAAGGGCTGGTTCGCCAAGGGGCCCAAGGAGGCCGACGTGATGGGCGACCTCGGCGGCGTCCGCATCGCCACCAAGAAGGTGCGCGGACCGAACTCGTTTGATCTCGCCTGGGCCTTCAGGAAGCCGGACTTCACGGAGATGAAGGCCAACATCGCCAAGGGCGACGAGATCGGGAAGTCGAAGACGACCTACACCGTCGACACGGCCGAGGCCCTCGAGTGGACCACCGAATACGAGCACGGGAAGTCGATGCACTTCTCGATCACGTTCCAGGTCTCGGGCCAGGACGTCAACTGCTACACCATGCCCATGGGCGTGAAGAACGCCGAGCGGTTCGCCTTCCTGAAGGAGACCTGCAAGTCCATCGTGAAGAAGTAGCTCAGCCTCGCCGGCATGCACGCGGCCCAAAGAGCGGGCAGGGTGAGGGTCAGTGCCGGGGAGTCATGGGGATGGACACGTTCCATTCGAAGAAGGTGGTGTCCTGCAGGAAGTGGTGGTCGCAGCCGCACAACGGCGATGACCACCAGTTGTAGCCCGCGTGGAGGAACGGGGCCTCGGGGGCCATCAGACCCCACGTCCGCGGCATGTCGAGGACGAAGGTGAAGGTCCAGCGTTCACCTTCGGGCGCCACGGGGACGGCTGCGAGCGTGTCACCCTCGGTCAGCCTCCGGTCGCCGTCGGCGTCGACGTAGGCGAACGCCATCACCGGCAGGTACCGGATGGTGACGCCCGGCGCGATATCCCGGGTCAGACTCCAGGCCTCCAGGGTGGCCGCGTCGAGGTATTCCAGCGGATTGGCCAGGGTCCCCATGAACTCGCCGTTGATGACGCCCATGGTGAGCACCTGATAGGACAAGGCGGGATCGAACAGCAGGCGCCAGGGATCGGCGTCGTGGTCCCGGTGGGTCTCGAACTGCCGACCGTCCACGATGACGACCCCCACCCGCAGGCGGTCCGGGAGTTCACTGGAGACGGTGCCGCGCACCACGGGCCAGTGCACCGGTGCCACGGTGATGTCCACGTCCTGGTGCTGTGCCAGCCCGTCCCACGGCAGCACCTCGAGACCCTCGCCGGAGTCCGCGATGAAGCTCCACCCGGTGGCGGGCGGCGCGGGGAGGGTGTCCGGCGCGAAATAGACCAGCGTCGCGGGGAGCCGGGTCGCGCCACCGATGAACTCCTCGGGATCCCAGTGGCCGTTGTTGTTGGCGTCATAGTACAGCCCGGTGATGAAGCGGCCCATCAGCAGGCCGTCGGCCGTCGGGAGCAGGAACTCCCGAG
>PHAZ01000086.1 GCA_002841825.1 Deltaproteobacteria bacterium HGW-Deltaproteobacteria-22
CAAGCCATGACCGGTGAGCAAGAAGCATTTGGAGAAGAGAAGATGAAGAACGCGGCGCCAAGTCGCCGCAGTCCATAGTGGGAATAGGGAGGCATATGGAGTGCGGCGCCTTGCGGTCGTCTTCGACCGCCCCCCGCGTCAGAGAATTGTCGATTGGACCACGGCCGTCAGGGGACCACCACCGTGGGGGTGTTGCGGGTGGTGGTGGTACCGTCGCCCACCTGGCCGTGGTTGTTCATGCCCCAGCAGCGCAGGAGTTTGCCCTGATCATGGAGCGAGCAGGAGATGTAGCCGCCGGCGCCGTGGGGGCCTGCGCCCGAAAGGCCGGTAACGATGACCGGGGACATCTGGGTCGTGGTGTTCCCGATCCCGAGCTGTCCCTGGGAGTTGTACCCCCAGCACTTCATGGTGCCGCCGGAGAGCAGCGCGCAGGTGTGCTGGGCGGCCGCGTCGATGGCCACCACGCCGGTGAGCCCGATGAGGGTGACGGGGGTCAGCCGGGTGGTGCTCGTGCCGTCGCCCACCATGACGCCGGTGCCCCAGCACTGCACCCCGGAGGTGCTGGTGATCACGCAGGTCTGGCTGCCGCCGGCGGTCACGGCCACGAGATCCCGCAGGTTCAGCGCGTCGGGCGTGCTGCTGGAGGTCGTGGTGCCGTTGCCGAGCTGGCCGGCGTTGTTGCCGCCCCAGCAGGCCACGTGACCGGTGGTGGCCAGGGCGCAGACGTGAAAGTGGCCGGCCGCGAGGCTGGCCCAGGTGAACGCGCCGGAAACGGTCACCGGCACGGCACTCGAGATGGTGGTGCCGTTGCCGAGCTGGCCCGAGCCATTGTCACCCCAGCACTGGATCGCCCCGGTGGCGCGCAGGGCGCAGGTGAACAGGTCCCCGGCGGAGACGACCACGGCGTCGGAGAGGCCCGACACCGCGACGGGAGCCACGCTGGTTGTGGTGGTGCCGTCGCCGAGCTGGCCGGCGTTGTTGCTCCCCCAGCAGCGGACGGTGCCATCGGAGAGCCGCGCACAGGTGTGGCTCCCACCGCCGGAGACCGACGTCGCACCGGAAAGGCCAGCGACCGGCACCGGCGTGGCGCGGTCGATGAAGGTGCCGTCGCCGAGCTGGCCGGCGTTGTTGCTCCCCCAGCAGCTGACGGTGCCGTCGGAGAGCAGCGCGCAGGTGTGGTAGCCGTGCGCTGGGGCGACGGACATAACGCTCAGGCAGGAGGCGTCGTCGAGGGAGCAGGCATCACAGGTGAGCCCGCCGCCGAAGGTGAACCCCCGCCCGGGGCAGGACTCGCCACCGAAGTCGCCCGAGTCGCAGGTCTCGTACGTGTCCTGGATCGTCCCGTCGCCGCACTGCCCGTCGCAGCCGGAGAAGTCGAACTGGCACTGCTCGGAGCAGGCGATGGTGCCCGGGTGGTAGCCCTGCAGCTCGCAGGTCTCACCCTCGAAGGCGGCCGGGTCGCACGCCTCGCCCCCCAGGATCCGCCCGTCGCCGCAGATCGGGGAGCATTGGCTGGGATTGCCCGCCAAACATGTCCAGCCCACCTCCACCTCGCAGACGGCGGAGCAGCCGTCACCGGCCTCGGTGCCGCCGTCGTCGCAGGTTTCGGGACTCTCGACCATCTGGTTGCCGCACAGGGCTTCGCACAGGGACGTGTCGAACCGGCAATCCTCCCCGCAGGCGAGGGTGCCCCCCGCGGCCCCCAGGGTGACGCACGTGTTGCTGTTGAGGTTGGTCCCGTCGCACTCCTCGCCCTCGTCGGGATCGATGGCATCGTCGCCGCACCTGGCGCCGCAGCCGGACGCGTCGAAGCGGCAGTCGGTCGTGCAGGTCACGGTGCCCAGGGCGTCGTAGTACCCCAGGGACCCGCAGGTGGCAGGCAGGGCGGCGCCGTCACACTCCTCGCCGGGATCGAGGAAGTCGTCTCCGCAGGCGTCTACGACCTTCGCCCCGTCGTCGCAGGCGAACGGGAAGAACAGCAGGAAAGAATACAGGAACCCTCGAAAGAAGAAGTTAGTCATGATTATTTCTCCGGACAAAGCAGAAATGGTTATAGCCCCTCCTGATGGCCGCGTCAAGCCGGAGCGCGGGCGCTTCTCATGGATCCCGGGATGCCTGAGTTGGCCTTCTCTCCGCATCATGGCCAGAATCCAGCGAGCCTGCTTCTTGACTTTGCCGGGGTTTTCCAGAATAACTGAAGGGCATTCCGGTTTTCCACGGAGAAGCAGGGCCGTCCCATGAGCATCGAGTCCAACATATTCAGAATGTACCAGTTCACCGAAGCCGAGCAGACGGAGTTCTACCGCGACTACAGCGAGGTCCGCAAGGATCCCGGCATGGCCATCAAGCTCGCGATCTTCACCGGCTTTGTGGGCGGTCATCATTTTTATATGAAGCGCATCTGGGCCGGGCTGGCCAGCGTGGTCTTCTGCTGGACGTTCATCCCCCTGATCGAGGGGCTCATCGAGGCCATCTTCCTGCCCCAGCTCGTGCGCGAGCTCAACGAGGAGGAGGCCGTCCGCATCGCCAACAGCATCAACCTGTCGCGCCAGTTGAGGAACCCCGGCCAGTTCGTCCAGTCCCAGGCCGGGCCCGGCGCCCCCATGGAGCGGGTCATCATCAAGGAGATCGTCAAGATTCCATGCAAGTATTGCGGTTCCCTCGTGGAGAACACGGCCCAGTCCTGCTCCCAGTGCGGGGGCTCCTTGCAGTGAGGTCCCTTTTTGCGCCGCCACGGCTCATGATATATGCTTCGCTTGACAACCGGGGGGTGTCCCACTACAACGGGTCCCCAGTTTTGCCGCGTCGGGCCAACGCCCCGACAAGAAACACGGTCGGTTCATGAGCGGGCTTGCTTCCAAATCCGAAATCCTTCTTCCCCCCTCCGTCGCGGAGGCTTCCCCGCACCATGAGTGGAAGGCCACCATCGGGCTGGGCGGCTCCACCGCCATCGTGGTGGGCAGCATGCTCGGCATCGGCATCTTCCTGAACCCGCCCATCGTCGCCTCCCACGTCCCCAACGCGGGCTGGTTCCTCGGCGTCTGGGTCATCGGCGGCCTGATGGCCTTCTTCGGCGCCCTCTCCTACGGCGAGCTGGGCTCGATGTACCCGCAGGCCGGCGGCGACTACGTGTTCCTGAAGGAGGCCTACGGGCGCCCGCTGGCCTTCCTGTTCGGCTGGGCAGCGCTGTCGGCCACGTTCTCGGGCTCCATCGCCACCACGGCGCTGGGGCTGGGGCAGTACTACATCGCGCCCTTCATCGGGGAGTGGTTCCTGCAGCCGTTCTTCACGCTGGGGCCCCTGCGCGCCTCGCCGCTGACGCTGGCGGCCGTGGGCCTGATCTTCCTGTTCACCGTCATCAACATGCTGGGCATCTCGTTCTCGGCGGTCATCCAGTCGCTGGTCTCGTACACGCCCTTCGTGGTGCTGGCCGTGGCCGCCGTGTGGTCCCTGATCATGATCAAGGATCCCGGCATCTCCGCGAGCGCCACCGAGGTGGCCGTCTCCACGGCCCCGACGACCGGCGGAGGCGGAGGCGGCATCGGCCTGGGCCAGCTGGGTCTGGCGATGCTGCCGGTGTTCTTCGCCTACTCGGGCTGGAACTCCGCGGCCTACATCGGCTCCGAGATCAAGAACGCCAAGCGCACGCTGCCGCTGGCGCTGATCTTCGGCATCGGCCTGATCGTCATCCTGTACCTGCTGCTCAACAGCCTGTTCATCCGCGGCACCTCGGTCGAGGCCGTCGCCGCGGTGGGCAACGTCGGGCTGGTGTCGGCCGAGCGCAGCTTCGGCGACTGGGGCGCCCCGCTGTTCACCCTGCTGACGGGCATCGCCATCATCGGCGGCCTCAACAGCACCATCCTCATCGGTCCGCGCATCTACTACTCCATGGCCCGCGACGGCCTGCTCTTCAAGACCGTGGGCACCCTGTGCCCGAGGCGCGGCACCCCCAAGCACGGGCTGCTGATCCAGGCCATCTGGGCCTCGGTGCTGGTCCACCTCGGTGGCTTCGAGACCATCCTCAACTACACCACCCTGATGATCGTGGTGCTGTCGAGCCTGACCGTGGGCGGCCTGTTCATTCTGCGCCGCAAGCGCCCGGACCAGCCCCGCGGCTTCCGGGTGCCCCTGTATCCGCTGGTGCCCCTGCTCTACATCGCCATGTCGGTGTTCCTGATCGTCATCCTCAGCCTGGAGAGCCAGAGGCAGATCATCGCCGCCGCGCTCATGATCGCCCTGGGTCTGGCCGGCTATGCCGTGTTCTCGCGCCTGGAACGGCGCAGGAAGCCCTCGACCCTTTCCTGAAATCCCAAACCCCGAGGTTCTGATGAAACTTGTCTTCCGCAACAAACAGCTTTTCCTGACGCTGGTCACCCTGTTCGCCTTCGTCGCCTGCAACGGCAAGGAGCCCGCGCGCACCGTCAAGTCCGACGGCTCCAAGCCCCTGCCCACCGACATGACCGCGACCAACAGCATGAACCCCACGCCGGCGGACCCCATGGCGGCCCCCACCAGGGACGCCACCCCCGTCGAGGCCGCGCCGGTCAAGGACGCGACCCCCGTGGCGACGGCCCCGGTCGAGACCGACCGGAGCAAGCCCCTGACCGACAAGCAGGAGGAGATCCTCAAGTCCGTCACCGGCGAGAAGCTCGGCGTCACCAAGGAACACTACTACACCAGCAACGAGACCCGTTATGACCTGTGGTATCCGCAGATCGACAACCTCGGCGGCGCCTACATGGGCGTGGGCCCGGACCAGAGCTACAGCCTGGCCGTGGCCGCCAACGTGGAGCTGGTCATCCTGATGGACTACGACGTCGAGGTGCTGGCCCTGCACAAGATGTACTTCGTGCTCGTCAAGGAGTGCGAGACCCCCCAGTGCGTCATCGAGCTGCTCGAGCGCAAGAACACCAACGCGGTGTACGAGAAGGCCAAGGCCATGTTCGACGAGCCCACCGCGCGCTTCATCAAGGCCATCCACAAGGGATCGGGCACTCACATCCTCAAGAACCACCGCGCCCGCATCAAGCAGGGCCTCGACAAGGGCGGCAAGTTCTGGCTCACCGACGAAACAATGTACAAGCGCTGGCGCACCCTGGTGCTGGCCGGCCGCGTACGGCTGTTCCCGGGCGACCTGACCAAGGGCGTCACCATGACCCAGATCGCCGGCGCCCTCAAGCAGATGAACATCCCCCTGCGGGTGCTGTACTTCTCCAACGCCGAGGAGTTCTGGCGCTATCCCCAGGCCTTCCGTGACGCCATCATCGCGATGCCCTTCGACGACAAGAGCGTCGTGCTGCGGTCGATCACCCTGGGCGAGGAGTTCAAGATCGGCTGGCTGTTCCACTACACCATCCAGAACGCCGCGGACTTCGTGTCCTGGATGAAGGTCCCCGGCAGCTTCTCGATCAAGGGCATCGCCCGCCTCAAGCGCGATCCCATCGACGGCACCAAGTATTACAGCCGCATCCCGGCCCCCGCCGCCGACGTGAAGATGCCCCGCTAGGCTGGCGCGCAGCCCCCTTCGATGCTACAAGGAAAACCTGAAGGAGGTCCCCATGCTGCGCACCCTGCTGTTCACGATCCTGCTGTCGCTGGCGACGACGGCCTGTGACGACGACCCGAAGTCTTCCAACAACGTCAACAACGTCAACAATATCAATAATCTGAACAATCTGAACAACTTCAACAACCTCACCGAGTTCGACGCGGTGCCCGGCACCCGCTGCACACTGGAGACGCGCGCAGGGATCGTGTCGGTGTATGCGTACGAGGGCGGCGCCACCGAGGCGGCGGCGTCGGTCAACGACCGCCCGGGCGTGGCGTCGGCCGAGGTGAAGCTGTCCGATGAGGCCTGCGCCTACTGGGAGGCGTCGTCGCCGGGCTTCTGCGAGCCCGCCTGCGAGCTCGACCAGCAGTGCGACGCGACCGGGACCTGCCGGCCCATGCCGCAGCCGGTGGCGGACCTGCTCCTGACCCTGGACACCGGGGAGCAGACCCAGACCTTCGAGCCCCAGTACGCGGGCACGATCTACGGCACGGTCACGCTCCCGGGGCGCACGTTCTCGGCCACGGTGACCTTCTCCGGCCTCACGGTGCGCCTGGCCCCGACCACGGTGCCCGATTCCCTGGCGGACTTCACGGGCGTCTGGCTGGGCACCTCCTCGGATCCCGAGGGCCTGGACTTCGCCTGGACGGTCCCCGCCGCCCCCGAAGGCTCCGAGGTCTTCACGTCCATCCCCATCAACCACCACGCCGGCGGCCCGACCCACACCGAGTGCGCCGTCCCCTCCTCCGCGGGTGCCTTCTCCGTGGCCCAGGAGATGCTCACCCCGCTGGCCGTGATCACGGGCCTGGAGTTCCAGGGCCTTCAGCACGTCCGCTTCGCCGCCGCCCTCACCCCGAAGGGCTGCGTCGAGTTCCGCTGGCAAATCTACCAGCAGCCGACCTGGGCCCGGTAACCCCCAGACGCCGTCTTCCCGCACCTTTGACCCAAAGGCGGTTTCGTGCTACATCACATGGGTCCGAAGAAGGAGACCATCATGCGCCATATCTTCATCATCTCCCTGTTGACCGTGTTCGTCCTCGCCTGTGATCCCATCGAGGAGACCAACAACAACAACGTCACCAACAACACCAACAACACCAATTACGAGATTTGCAGCGACGGCATCGACAACGACGGCGACGGCGACGTCGACTGCGACGACTCGGAGTGCGCGGCGGCCACGAACTGCCAGACCAACAACGTCAACAACATCAACAACAACCCGGGCACCTGCACGACCGAGGATCTGCCCTTCCAGTCCGAGTGCACGCTCGGCTACAAGTGCACGATCACCAACACCGCCCACCAGGTCGGCTGCATCTACGACGACGGCCCCCTGTCGGTGGGCGACGCCTGCATGCCCGTCGAGGCCGGTCGCACCCAGGACGGCTGCCCCGGCGGCAGCGTGTGCTATGCCGGCACCGAGACCGTTGGCGGATGCATGCAGTTTTGCCCGTTCTTGTACATCCCCTGCGACGACACGCACATGTGCTATGAGACCATCCCGGCGGGCTCCAGCTCGGCCTACCTGTGCACCACCAAGGAAGATTGCGATCCTTACATGCTGACCGGCTGCGCCAGCGGCACCTGCTACGTCTACATCTCGGCCAACTACATGACCATGTGCGAGACTGCCGGCACCAAGCTCAAGGACGAGCCCTGCACGCGCCCCAGCGAGTGCGCCCCGGGCCACACCTGCTACGAGGACTACTGCCGCTACCTGTGCACCGACCACAACGAGTGCGGCATCGAGATGTGCCAGAAGCTCTCCTCGGCCGACCCTTACGGTCTGTGTATGTAAACTTCTTCTCACAGGAGGAAACGACATGCGTTCTCATTTCTGGTTCGGCTTGATTCTTTGCCTGGCCTCATGGCTGCCGTCAGCGGCCCAGGCCCGTCAGACCTGGACGCAGGTCCTCATGGTGGAAGGCCAGAAGAACTACGTCATGGCCATGGACGCCATGGACGCCAGCAACGCCTTCCTGGTCGCGGCCGTGGACAACGGCGGCAACACCGAGATGCAGGGCTACCGGACCTCCAACGGCACGTCCTTCCAGCGGCTGTACCTGCCCGCGGCGTCGGGCCAGATGTCCATGATCATGTTCACCTCGGCGGCCATGCTCGACTCCTCGGTGATCTTCCTGGGCGGCATGGAGATCGCCTTCCCGACCACCAAGAACACGCTGTGGCGCTCCACCAACGGCGGCGCCTCGTGGGAGGTCGTCACCGCAACCCTCCCGGAGATGCCCGAAAAGCTGGTGGTGCTGTCCGACGGCACCGTGCTGGGCACCTCCGCGGGCGCGATCTTCCGCGTCACCGGCACCACGGTCACCAGCGCCTCGCTCCCGTCGCTGGGCGACCGTTCCATAGCGGCGATCACGATGCTCGACGATCTGGTGGGCTACGCCGGCGGCGGCTCCGGTCCCACCGACGATTCACCGAACACGCCCTACGGCGACGGCTTCGTGCTCAAGACCATCGACGGCGGCCTCACCTGGTTTTCCGTCTCCGAGAACATCCCCATGAAGGTCCAGACGATCTCCTTCCTCAACGAGGAGCGCGGCTGGATCGGCGGCTCGGGCCCCACCGCCGGCGCCCTGTACCGCACCGAGGACGACGGCGCCTCGTGGGATCCTCTCACGCTGCCGCCGCACCCCGCGTTCGACTACGAGTTCGAGATGCCCTTCAAGATCACCCAGCACGTGGACGAGACGGCCGCCACCAGCGTGGTCGGCGTGAAGTTCTTCGACTGCACCCGGGGCATCGCCTCCGGCGTGGCCTGCATCGGCGGCTGCGACAGCGAGGACCCCTCGTTCGTGAGCCTGGTCTGGACCACCTCCGACGCGGGCAACACCTGGGAGTTCGACGCGGACTTCGAGACGGTGATGACCGGCGGCCAGTTGATGCCCGAGGCCAAGAAGCTCTCGTCGATGATTCACCTGCAGTTCCCCGGCATCAACCAGGGCTTCCTGGCGGGCCAGCATGCCATGGTCCTGCGCTATGACGCGCTGTCCCCCGAGGCCGAGCCCGGCCCCGCGCCCGACACCTGCGAGGGCGGCAACAACAATAACAACAACAACACGAACAACGGCACCGGCGATCCGGACGGCTCCGACAGCGGCTGCGGCTGCAGCGCCGGCGCCCGGACCTCCTCCTCCCCCGCCCTGCTCTTCCTCTTCGTGCTCGTCCTGGGCCTCGCCCTTGGCCGCAAGAGAAAACAGAGGGTCTCCCCCGGCAGTCGTCCCTAAGCGACGAAATGAGCCCTGAAGGAAACGTTGAGAAATCCCATATCCATTCCTGGAGAAAGCTCGTTTTGTCCGTTTGCAGCGATGGGGTTGACCATTTCCACGCGCATTTCCATGTGCTTGACACCGCGCACACTCTCGGGGATATTACCAATTGATGGCAAAAACGTGGATGTGACGTAGTATACCAATAAACGGCTACGCCTCCAGACCGATCAAACATGGACTCCAACGAAGATCCTGCGTGAGTCGCCCTGAGAGTTGAGAGGGAATCCGTGGACATGAACAACCTCAAGATTCTGGTTGTCGACGATCAGCGCGACAACCTCACGACACTCAAGGCCGTGCTGACCGAGGACCTGCCCGGGTGCACGGTGCTGACCGCCCTGGACGGTCCCGGCGGCATCGCCCTGGCCCAGTCCGAGGATCCGGACGTCATCCTGCTCGACATCCGTCTCCCGGTCATGGACGGCTTCGAGGTGTGCCGGCGGCTCAAGGCCGAGGATGGCGTACGCGACATCCCGGTGATCTTCCTGACCGCACTGGGGACGGACCGCGCAACCAGGATCAAGGCCATCGAGGTGGGCGCCGAAGCCTTTCTCGCGAAGCCGCCCGACGAGCAGGCGCTGGTGGCACAATTGCGGGCCATGGCCCGGCTCAAGGCAGCCAATCGGATGCGGCTGATGGAACGGGACGAGCTGGCCGAACAGGTGGCCCTGCGCACCCGTGAACTCACCGAGGAGCTGGCGGCGCACCAGCGGGCGGAGGCGGCGCTGCGAAAAGGAGAAGAGCGTTATCGACTGTTGTTCGAGCAATCAAACGACGCCGTGTTCGTCCACACAAAAGGAGAGATCATCGACGTGAACGAACGTGCATGTCAACTCACGGGATATGGGCCTGACGAACTCAAAGGCATGAGGATCTCGGACCTGGTACCGGAGTCGGCATTGGAACGCGCAAGGCAGGCGATCGCCAAAACGAGGACCGATGGGTCGATTCGCTTCGAGACGCAGTTCCGGCACAAAGACCACACCATCATCGAGGTGGAGGTCAGTTCCCGCATGGTGGATTCAGAGACCATGACGGTCCAGGGAGTTGTCAGGGACATCACCGAGCGCAAGCGGACCGAAGCGGCGCTGCGGGAGAGCGAGACCAGGTTCCGGTTGATGTTCGAACGCCACAGCTCCGTCATGCTGTTGATTGAACCGGAGAGCGGACGGATCCTGGACGCCAATGCTTCGGCGACCCAGTTCTACGGCTATTCCAAGGCGGAACTGACCCAGATGACGATCCAGGACATCAACCAGTGCACGCCCGAGGAGGTCGCGCAAAAGCGGCAGCAGGCCGCCAGCGAGAGCCACAACGTCTTCATCTTTCAGCACCGGATCAGGAGCGGCGAACTCCGCACGGTCGAGGTCTATTCGAGCCCGGTGGAGCAGCAGGGGAAGGTGATACTCTTCTCCATCGTCCACAACATCTCCAAGCGAAAACTGGCCGAGGAGCGCCTCAAACAGGAGCAGTACTATCTGCAAAAGTCTCAGGAACTTGGCCAGATTGGAACCTGGGAGCTCGACCTCCGGCATAACGAACTGCGCTGGACGGATGAGAACTGCCGCATATTCGGGGTTCCCGCCGGGTCCATCGTGAACTACGAGGTGTTCCTCAGCAAGGTCCACCCCGAGGATCGGGAGTACGTTGAGCGGGAATTCAGCGCCGCGCTCGACGGGAAGCCGTACGATATCGAGCATCGCCTGGTTTCCGAGGGCAGCCCAAGATGGGTCAGGGAAAAGGCGGATGTGGCGTTTGACGAGTCGGGAAAGGCCATCAAAGCCCTCGGCTTCACCCAAGACATCACCGAGCGAAAGAACTTGCAGGCCCAGATCGCTCTGGCCGACAGGCTTACGACCATGGGCATGCTGGCCGCCGGGGTGGCCCACGAAATCAACAACCCTCTCTCCTACGTGCTCTACAACCTGGAGAGCCTGACAGAAGACCTGCCGAGGTTGACCGAGGCCCTGCGCCTGTGTTCCCAAGTGGCCTCAGACAGTCTCGGAGCCGACCAGTGGGCAAGGCTGCTGGGGGACAACCGGGAAATGTTCAACCCATCGATGCTTGATGGCATCCTGGCCAGGTTCAAGGACGCGCTCTCCGGCACCATGCGTATCAGAGACGTCGCACGGGGGCTTGGAACCTTCTCGCGGACGGAGGACAAGCGGTTGGTCCCGGTCAACCTGATTCATGTCATGGAAGTCGCCATCACCATGGCCCTCAATGAAATCAAGTTTCGTGCCCGTCTGGTCAAGGAATACGGGGCAATATCCGAGATCATGGCCAACGACGGCAGGCTCTGCCAGGTCTTCCTGAACCTGCTCATCAACGCCGCCCATGCCATCGGGGACGGTCACCTCGAGGACAACGAAATCCGGATTCGCATCTGGCAGGCTGGTGAGGAGGTCTTTGCCGAGATCCGTGACACGGGCAAGGGAATCGCTGAGAATGATCTTCTGCACATCTTCAAACCATTCTTCACCACCAAGGAGCTCGGCGTTGGAACAGGACTCGGGCTCGCCATCAGCAGCAAAATCATCGAGGATCACGGCGGTCGGATCGAGGTCTCCAGCAAACTGGGCGAGGGGACTCGTTTCACCGTGTGCCTGCCGGTCCGCAAGCCCGAAAAGGCGGAGGACGCAACGCTCGCCGGCGAGAGCCGCAACAATTCTTTGGCGTGCGGCCGCATCCTGATCATCGACGACGAGGCGGGGATTCGCAGCGCGATGTCGCGCATTCTCAAGGAGCATGAGGTGGTTCAGGCTGCATCAGGAGAAGAGGGCCGACGGGTGATCGACGGCGACCAGGCCTTCGATCTCATCCTTTGCGACATGATGATGGGCGGCATGTCGGGCGTGGACCTGCACGAATGGCTCCTGTCGACACACCCGGCGCTGGCCAGCAAGTTGGTGTTCATCACCGGAGGCGCGTTCACGCCGAGAGAGCGGGAACACCTGAATAAGGTCTGCAACCTCCGAATCGAGAAACCTTTTAATGTAGCCAACTTCAAGAGAATCGTGAATGAACGCATTCAATTGGTGAAAGCCACCTCAGAACCAGAGTGATGATACGGATCACTCCATTTCAACTTTGAAGAAATCGAAGTCCAGGAGGGTTCAATGCGTGTGGCCGCAGCCGCAGCCGCAGTTGTCGTCGTCCTTGGGTTCGGGGGCGGGGCCGACCTTGACCAGCTCGAGGTCGAAGGTGAGATCTTCGCCGGCCAGGGGATGGTTGGCGTCGAGGGTGACGGTGTCGTCGCCGATCTGGGTGACCACTGCCACCGCGGTCTCGTGGCTGGTGGCGTCGGTCAGTTCGAGGTACTGGCCCACCTCGGGCGTGATCTCCAGAGGGAAGTGGGTGCGCGGCACCTGCAGCAGCAGGGCCTCCTCGTGGGGACCGTAGGCCTGATCGCACGGGATCGTGACGGTCTTGGTCTCACCCACGGTCATGCCGACCATGGCGTTCTCGAAGCCGGGAATCACCTGGCTGGCGCCCACTGTGAAGCACAGCGGATCGCCGTCGCGGGAGGAGTCGAACTCCGAGCCGTCCTCGAGGCGGCCGGTGTAGTGCACGTGAACATGATCTCCGTTTTGAACTGTCGTCATGAAAGCCTCTCTTGTGTGAGTGTCAGTCCAGCTGGGAAGGCAGCACGGACTGGAAATACTTGATGACCACGAGCTTCTCGCCCGCGAGGGTGGGGATCTCCTTCTTCCAGGCATGCAGCGGCAGCGCCGGGAACCACAGATCCTTGGCGCCGAGCCTGGCCAGCACCGCGGCGGGGTTCCACGGGCGTCCGGCAGCCAGCTCGACGTAGCCCTTGAGCACCAGGCACTGCAGATCGCAGACCGCCGGGAACACGACGGGTTTTCCGGACTTCACGCCGGCGGCGAGCTTCTCGAGTGCCTCGAGGCGGGCCTGGTACTTCTTTTCATAGTCCTGAGACTCGGTGAAGTACGTGGCGATGGCCTTCTGCCGTTTCTGCTCGGCTTCCTGCGCCTTGGTGTCGCGCGCGGCCGCCAGCGAAGCCAGGTACGCCGCGCCGAACTGCGTGTTGGTCGGCTCCCGCTTGACCGCACGCTGCAGGGCATCGCGAGCCTTCAACGGCGCGCCGGTCTTCTGGAGGTACAGCCCCTCGGCGTAGTCGAGCAGGGCCAGCTCCTCGTTCTGGGCGCGGGCGTAGGCCAGCGTCTTGCGGGCTGCCTCGACCTGCCCGGTCTCGAGTTGGGTCAGGCCCAGCAGGCTCAGCACCAGGGCGCTCTTGGGCTCATCGACGGTGACCTCGAGCAGCAGGTTGCGGGCCCGTTCGGGTTTTCTCTGCTCGATCAGGCGCAGGGCCGAATGGAACCGGAAGTGGACGCTCTTGGGATAGGCTTTGATCCCCTCCGAAAACGCCAGCTCCAGGAGCGCCGGACGGCCCCAGGCCCGGTAGAGCTGGTGCCGAAGCTGATGCAGCTCCTCGGGAGGTGTCCCGTAGCCCTTCCAGGCCGCCTCGAGGTACTGCCGCGAGAGGTCCGGCATGTTGGCGCGCAGCGCAAGCGCCGACAGCGCGTGAGGAAAGCTGGCGCCAAGGCCGGAGCGGGCGAACAGGTCCTCCAGCGCGAAGAGCAGTCCGGCGATGGGGGACGGATAGAGCCGCGTGTACAGGATCCACGGATCGCGGCGGATCAGTCGCGTGAAGTAGAGGGCGGCGCGCGAGGCGTTGCCGGTCTGGGCCTGCATCAGGGCCGCGGTCATCAGCAGGTGGGGCGAATCGCCGCCCAGCGAGAGCGCGTTTTCAAGGGACTTCACTGCCGAGGTGCGGTCCTTGTTGAGCCATGAGAGCCTGCCGCACCAGTAATGGAAGTTCGCATCCCGCCGGGCCAGCTCCACGTTCTGCGAGCACAGTTTGACCGCGGCAGGAAGCTCGCCGCTCTCGATCAGGGCCAACAGGATCAGGCTGTACAACTGCGGTCGCTGTCGGTTCTTCAGCGCCTCGGTGAAGTAGTGTCCGGCGGCGCCGGGGTTGCCCGCCACCATCAGGGCCGCGCCGGCCATGACGTCGTCGTTGAAGGCCTTCTCTTCGGCGGAGATCTTCGACTGGGCGACGACGGGGGCGGCTGCGGTGAACACGAGCAGGACGCCAACCAGGCAGGACACGACGGAGAACCTCAAGGCCTCACCTCCACGACCGGCGGAAGCCGGCACGGCACGATCGGCGGCCGATGAGGGCATCTACCTGCCGCCCCGTCTCCACGCGCAGGGAGGCCAGAAAGTCATCGGAAACGACCACTGTGTACACGCCGGACATCCGGGTCGCGTCCGGGGCATCGGAGAACGCGACCGTCTCCAGTTCGGTCAGCGGCGCAGAGATGACGCCGTAGGCCGTGACGACCTCGGTGGTGCCGTGGTCAGGGCGCCCGGTGGTCCCCAGGGTGTCCAGGACGGACTGCTTGATGACCATGTAGGACGCGCCCGTGTCCACGAGGGCCAGGATGCGGGTCCCTTCGAGGTCCACGTAGACCAGGTGGCGCGTGGCGCCCACGTCCAGGGTGTCGCCGTTGCTCAGCCGGTAGCGGCCGCCGCCGGTGAGCGTGAAGTTGACCCGGGAGTCGGCGGGATCCCGCTCGGGAAAGCCCCCCGGAAAAAGGGTGACGGTCCGGTCGGGGTAGTTCAGTTCCCAGTCGAAGTAGATCAGCAGGTTCGCACCCAGCAACCCCGACACCGGCACCCACGCTGCAAAGAAGTCCTCGAACACGTACGGCAGGTTCAGGAAGACCAGGCCCAGGCCGGTCATCTGGAGATGGTGGACGCCCACCTCGACGGCGTAGTGTCCCACGTCGGCCAGGTGCACCGGAGATCCCGTGTCCAGCACGAACGACTGCGGTCCCGGCTCGATGTCGAGATCCAGCATCACCTCCGGCGTCAACGAGGACAGCCGGATCGCCACCGGCTCGCCACCGGTCCCGATATACTCGAGTCCCGGTGTGGATTCGGAATCACAGGCGAAACTTTGGAATAGGAGGAGCGCCGCACAGCACGCGGCAGGAAGAAGCCGTTTCATTAATCCACGTAGCCAATGATGTTCCTTCTCTGCTTGGCCAGCATGAAGGCCTGCTTGATGTCGTCGAAGACTCGGCGGCCGGGGGGAAGTCCCTCGAGCACGATGATCGGCGTCGTCGGATCGGTGGTGGTCAGTTCGACGCGGGTAACGCCGAGCATCCGCTCGCCAAGCGTCTGGTGGAACACGATGTCCTTGATGCGCCACATCTCGAGGTTCTGGATCGTCTTGCTGAAGACCCCGGACTCGTATTCGAGGTTCAGGTTGGTGATCTTGAAGCGCTGGTTGCGGCGCTTGACGCGAATCCAGGCGAACCAGCCAGCACCGGCCAGGAGCATCGCAAGTTCCGGGTACACGGTGAAGGCAGCGTGCCAGCTGGTCTTGGCCAGCAGGAAGATCATGAGGACCAGGCCAAAGAGGGACAGCAGGCTCGCCAGGCTCACCTCATTGAAGTCGGCCTGCCACTTCGGGCAGCCTTCCCAGATCAGTTTTTCCTCGGCGGGAGCGTCGCTTCCGGCCATCGGTGCTGAATTGATATCTAATTCGGTCATGTCAGGATCTCCTTGTGAATCGTTGCAAGATCCGGTGCATTGCAGCCGGGTTGCGCCACTATAGCACAGTTCGCGGGCGTGACTCCATGCCGGAATCGGGGAAAACTACGCTGTTTTTTTCTGGAGATGACTCAGTTCATGCCGGAGGTGGAGGTGGTGTAGTACTCGACGTCCTCGTTGTTGGGACAGCCGGTGGCGTTTCCGAAGATCTCGTGGCGACGGAAAAAGACGCGCAGATCGCGCTGCAGGGTCGACAGGCCGTCTTCGGCCTCGGCAGGGTGGAACTGGATTCCCCATGTATCCTCACCCATAAGGGCAGCGTGAAGTTGATGACGATGCGGGTCCCGGCAGGCGGATTCGAGGAAGCCGACAGCATCAGGCCTCCCAGGCCGAGGTTGCGGATCTCGCAGGGATGCCACAGATCCGCGTGGGCCAGCGACCATGCGGCCTTCATGGCGACGGGGTGCCGGGTGTAGTTTCGGCGGAATGCCACCGGAGAGGGGCTGTTGGCCACGGTGTTGAGCAGGAAGTCAAGCTTCCGGCGCTGGTGGGGGAGCACCCAGGCCACCACCCGGTTGCGTGTCTCCCGCCCGGGGGTCTTCTGGGGCTGCACCTTTCGCACGGAAACGCGCAGGTGTTCCATGTCGCTCAGATTCGGGAAGTCGAACTCCAGAATCAACTCTTCACTCTTGCCGAAGACCGCCTTGGTTTCAAAAATGATCATGCCAGTTCCGGATTCATAATAATCGAAAAATTCTTTGGGATTTTCCAATACGATTCGATGAACTCGCATATCACCAGAGGTCCCGTAAAAAATGATGTCGACGGACAAACCAACTCAACTGGTGGTTATTATCGGCAAAGCCGAGGCACTTTTCAAGCGATTTTTTCATTGAAAGTGAAATTATTCCAGTGTGGTGAAAATTTCAGGTGAAATATTCCGCCACAAAGGTGCCGTCATCCAATTAGTAAGGGTTTCCAGAGCTCCGTCGTGAAAAACACCTCGATGGCTGCCAGGGAGAGAAAGGGACCAAACGGCATGGGCGTGAGCATCCAGGAGTCCGGCGTGCCACGGAAAAGTTCATCGAACTCCGGGTCGGCTTCAGAGATGCCCTTGTAGGGAACGGGGGCCTCGCGCTTCAGGTGAAAAACCAGGAAAATCAAGGCCATGAGCAGCCCCTGCACGGCGGCCGCGAGCACCAGCGGGATCAGCGCCAGCGGTCCGAGGACGGCCCCGATCAACGCCAGCAGTTTGGCGTCACCGAGCCCGAGGCCCTCTCGTTTGCGCACGACCCGGTAGAAGAACGAGACGGAAGCAAATGTCAGGAATCCAGCGATCGCTCCGATGAGAATTTCAGTGAGAGTGGAAAATTCCGTAATCCACGCAAAAATGGCGAAGACGACGGTCCCACCAATCGTGAGCGTGTCCGGCAGGATGAAGGTATCCCAGTCGATCCCGGCGAGCACCACGAGCATCCATAGAAAAAAGAAAACGCCCGCAGCCTGCGCCACGACCAGCGGAGACCATCCACCGGCGGCGTCGAAGACCATGAAGACGCCCACGCCCAGGGCACCACAGATCGCCTCGATCACCGCGTAGCGCGCGGAAAACGGCGCCCGGCAATAGGCACAGCGGCCGCGCAGCCACAGATAGGAGATCACGGGAAGGTTGTGCCACGGGCGGATCTGCGTGTGGCAGGAGGGGCACGCCGAGGGCGGATGCACCACGGAGAGCCCACGGGGCAGCCGGTAGATCATCACGTTGCCGAAGCTGCCCCAGATCGCGCCCCAGACGAACGCCAGGACCTGGAAATACAGCGCGGGGAGTTCGGCAAATTCCATAGGTGATGAAAGAGGCTATCTGGGGGTGGGGACCATCGTCTCGTTGGCAGGAGTACGAACTGAAAGGATGTTGTAGACGTGCACCGGCTGGGCCTTGCCCTTGACGGAGATCGGCTCGC
>PHAZ01000087.1 GCA_002841825.1 Deltaproteobacteria bacterium HGW-Deltaproteobacteria-22
TCGCCATTTTGTGTCGCGGGCGCCCCGACCGCCCGGCGCGGGCGGTCACAGCATGACGGGGTCCGGCCAACGTCCGGCGTTGACGGTCACATCGCACCGGGGTCCGACGGTGGTCCGGCGGTGGCGGTCACATCGCACCGGGGTCCGACGGACGACCGGCGGTGGCGGTCACATCGCACCGGGGTCCGACGGTGGTCCGGCGGTGGCGGTCACATCGCACCGGGGTCCGACGGTGGTCCGGCGATGTCGGTCATAATATTTCCGGGGCCAGCCGATGACCGCCGGACATGGAAATCTGGAGAATCGGTTTCAAAACCCGGCCGGGGAAACCGGAAACCAAGGATTTGGCGTCGTTCCTCCACCGGGGAAGGGCCGATCATCTTACCAGATGTGGAGAAGAAAGGCTCACTGCCGGGTTCATCGAAACTGACCACCGCTGTCAGAACGTGAAACTGAGGGAGAACCCGCAGGCCGAGGGGCCGCAGGAGGGGAGCAGGGAGAACTTCGGCGGCGTCGACGTCTCCGGAGGGACGGACGGGGAAGCCTTGGGGAAAAGCAGGATCGCCACGCCGGTGGCCACGCCGGTGATCAGCGCGCCGCCGATCAGGATGTCGGTCCAGGTGCGGTACCGCTCCCCGCGATCCTTCACCGAGGCGTCTCCCGTGTCCTCGAACTGCGACTGCAGGTCCAGGGTACGCAGCCCGGTCATGACACCCGAGATCGTGAACACCGAGGTCACGGCCAGGCCCGTCCAGAACCACCACTGCTTCGTGATGTCGTGGGACGCGGCGGCTGGCGGCTGCCCGCCCTCCGGAAGCACGCCCGGCGTCATGGGCGCCTCGACCGACGACGACACGACCGGTGCCTTCCGGTTCACGTCCTCGAGGACGAAGCGCAACAGCGTCATGCCCGGCACGCCCACATCCACGAGCTGGGAGATGTCCTTGAAGCCGGCCTTCTTGAGCACGATCAGGTGCGGCGTGGTGTCCAGTTCGAGCATCACCGGGGTCATTCCCACCGGCGTTCCGGTGAAGGAGTCGACGTAGACCTCGGCCCCCACTGGTTCGGACACCACCGCGACCTTGCGCAGGCCCGGGGCGGTCCTGGTGTGGGCCTCCTGGATCTTCCGCGCTTCCTGCAGGTTCTTCTCGCACTGAGCGATGTGTTTCTGCACGTGCGGGATCAGCGGACTGGAGAGATTTTTCGAAATGAACAATTCGTAATACAATATCGCTTTTTGATAATGCTCCATGCGATGGAGACACTGAGCAATATTATAATAAATCGCGGGATTGTAGTCGGCCTCGAAGGCCTTCTGGTATTCGATGAGGGCTTTGTCAAACGCGCCCTCGCGGAAGTACTGATCCGCGATGATCAACGCACCAGGCGCCTTCTGCGGCCGCACCTGGGCATGGGCGATCGGGGAAGACAGGAAAAGCAGTCCCAACAGAGAAAAGATCCAAACAACCCGGTTCATGCGCACCTCGTTCTGGTGCACACATGGTACCGCGAACCGATGAAATGGCAAGACGGGAGATGACCCGGCGGTGATCCGATCCACTTCCCCGTTGTGTTCGGCGGGCCAGTTCACCTACAATAACCCGGCTCATCACGCTTGGAGGTTGGGTATTCATGACAGAAGAAAAACACTGGCTTGTCCGTCCGGAGCTGCTCGAACGCTTCATGCAGGACGTCTTCACCGCCGTGGGCGTGCCCCGCGAGGAGGCCGCGGTGAGCGCCGACGTGCTGATCACCTCGGACCGGCGCGGCATCGAGAGCCACGGCATCGGCCGCATGAAGACCATCTACTACGACCGCATCCGCCTGGGCATCCAGAGTCCGCTGACGCAGTTCGAAATCGTCAAGGAGACGCCCACCACCGCGGTCATCGACGGCCACGACGGCATGGGACACGTCATCGCCAGGCGCAGCATGCAGATGGCCATCGACAAGGCCCGGGAGCACGGCCTGGGCATGGTCACCGTGCGCAACTCCACCCACTACGGCATCTGCGGATACTACCTGCTGATGGCCGCGCAGGCCGGCATGGTCGGCGTCACCGGCACCAACGCGCGGCCGTCCATCGCGCCCACCTTCGGCGTGGAGAACCTGCTGGGCACCAACCCACTGACGTTCGGCCTGCCCACCGACGAGGCGTTCCCGTTCGTCATCGACGCGGCCACCTCGGTCACCCAGCGGGGCAAGATCGAGGTCTACGACCGCGCCGGGAAGGACATCCCCGAGGGCTGGGTCATCGACCAGACCGGGAACTACCGCACCGACACCTCGCAGATCCTGAAGGATCTCGTGAAGGGCACCTGCGCCCTGGTGCCCCTGGGCGGTCAGGGGGAGATCACCGGCGGCCACAAGGGCTACGGCCTGGCCACCTTCGTCGAGATCGCCTCGGCGGCCCTGTGCGAGGGATCGTACATGAAAGGCCTGCTGGGCTTCTCCGACG
The DNA here is from genome assembly GCA_002841825.1 of Deltaproteobacteria bacterium HGW-Deltaproteobacteria-22. Taxonomy (GTDB): domain Bacteria; phylum Myxococcota_A; class Polyangia; order HGW-17; family HGW-17; genus HGW-17. Next base: position 2,459 of record PHAZ01000087.1, read on the forward strand.
GCAAGCCCGTGCCCTACCACCTGGGCCACTTTTTCCTGGCCATCAACGTCGAGCACTTCGTGCCGCTTCCGAGCTTCAAGGCCGTCGCGGGCGACATCTGCCGCAAGCTGCGCGCCTCCCGTCCCGCCCCGGGCTGTGACCGCATCTACACCGCCGGCGAGAAGGAGTACCTCGCCGGTATCGAGGTCGCCGAGCGCGGCGTCCCCGTCAACGCCAACCTGCGCAAGGAGATCGATCAGATGCGCTCCGAGTGCGCGCTGGACGGCTACGAGTTCCCCTGGGATGATTAAAACAGACCCGTGACCTCGCCGTTTTCGTCGATGTCCATGCCCTCGGCGGCGGGGACCTTCGGCAGGCCCGGCATGCGCATGATCTCGCCGGTGACCGGGACCACGAAGCCCGCGCCGGCGGCCACGATCACCTCGCGCACGGTGGCCACGAAGTCCTTGGGACGGCCCAGCAGCGCCGGGTTGTCCGAGAGCGAGTTCTGGGTCTTGGCGATGCAGATCGGCAACTTGTCGTAGCCGATCTTGACGATGCGCTTGAGATCGGCCTTGGCCTGGGGTGTGTAATCCACGGCCTGGGCGCCGTAGATCTCGCGGGAGACGGTGGCTATCTTCTCCTCGATGGACCAGTCCAGTTCGTACAGGGGTTTGTAGGAACCCTTGAAGTCGGTCGCAGTCTGGGCAACCAGCTCACCCAGCTCCAGGGCGCCCTCGCCGCCCTTGCCCCACACGTCGGCCCGCGCGCAGGCCACCTTCTCGGCGCGGCAGAACGCCTCCACGGCGGCCAGCTCCTCCTCGGAGTCCTGGGTGAAGACGTTGATCGCGACGACGCATGGAACCTGAAATTTCTTAATATTTTCAATATGTTTCGCGAGATTTGGGAGTCCGCGCTCCACGGCCCCGGGATCGACCTTCTTGAGCTCGCTCTTCTTCACCCCGCCGTGCATCTTGAGCGCGCGCACCGTCGCCACGAGCACCACCGCGCGCGGCGAGAAGCCGGCCGAGCGCGACACGATGTCGAAGTACTTCTCCGCGCCCAGGTCGAAGCCGAAGCCCGCCTCGGTCACGACCCAGTCCGCCGAGCGCAGGGCCAGCCGCGTGGCCATGACCGAGTTGGTGCCCTGCGCGATGTTGGCGAACGGGCCGCCGTGGATGAAGGCCGGGACGCCCTCGATGCTCTGCACGAGGTTGGGCTTGAACGCCTCCTTGAGCAGCACCGACATCGCGCCAGACGCCCTGAGCCCCCTGGCGGTCACGGGCTCCTGCTGGTAGTTGAAGCCCACCAGGATGTTGTCCAGGCGCCTCTTGAGATCGGTGAAGCTCTCCGTCAGGCACAGGATCGCCATGACCTCGGAGGCCGCCGAGATGTCGAAGCCGCCTTCGCGCGGCGTGCCCATGGTGCGGCCGCCCAGGCCCACGACGATCTTGCGCAGGCTGCGGTCGTTCATGTCCATGACGCGCCGCCAGTAGATCATCCGCGGGTCGATGCGCAGCGGATTGTCGTGGTGCAGATGGTTGTCCAGCACCGCCGAGAGCAGGTTGTTGGCCGCGGTCACCGCGTGGATGTCGCCAGTGAAGTGCAGGTTGATGTCCTCCATGGGCAGCACCTGCGACCAGCCGCCGCCTGTGGCGCCGCCCTTGATGCCCATGACCGGCCCCAGGGACGGCTCGCGCAGCGCCAGCGCCGTCTTGTGCCCCAGGCGTTGCAGCCCCTGTGCCAGACCGATGGACACGGTGGTCTTGCCCTCCCCCGCGGGGGTGGGCGTGATCGCCGACACCAGGATCAGGTTCCCCTTGTCGCGGCAGCCGCTGGCCTGCCGGCAGGTGCGGGCGCTGATCTTGGCCTTGTATCTTCCGTACAGTTCCAGATCCTCCTCGAGGAAGCCGAGCTTGGCGGCGATCTCCCCGATGGGTTTTAGTTCGACTTGACGTGCGATTTCCAGATCGGTCGGCATTTTCTTCTCTTCCTTCCACCGTCCGGACGGGAGCGGGGACAAGAGCATAATCACTCGGGAAGCGAGGTCAACGTCTCACGGAGCCGCGAAAACTCGGCCGACGGCACGCCGGCCAGCAGCAGGCGGGTCCAGGCGGCCCAGGCCTCCTCGCGGGTCAATTGACCGGCGGCCAGCATCTTGACCAGGAAGTCCACCGGGGATTCGACCACGTCGGCGTGGTAGCGGCGACCCTCCACGGCCGCCACGACCATGGGGGCGCCCGGGGCGGCGCCACGGCCGATGGCCAGGGCCTGGAAGAGCGGAAGCCAGTGCGGGTTTTCGGGGACCGCCCACTGCCACAGGCTCACACCCGCGGCCTGGGCGGTGGTGATCAGCCCCGGCTCCGCATCGACCAGCGAGACCGGTCCCAGGCAGGAGAACAGGGCCATCCACTGGTCATGGTTTCCGGCCGGGAACCGCGAGAACACGAAGTGGCGGCCTTCGGGGACGAACACCTGCAGCGGCGCCCACCGGGCGGAGGTGTGCATCACGATCGACGGCTTGCGGATCGGCGGGACCGGGTATACGGCCGGGATCCATGACACCGGGAACCAGGTCCCCGCGTCGGCCCGCGCGCCGCAGCGAAACGCACCGGGCGCCTCGCGCCGCGGACGGAACACGGCCGTCACCCCCGACGGGGGCGCCGCGGGAGGCGGCAGTTGCTTCAGCGTGACCTCGGCCGAGGGATTCAGATCGAAGCGCTCCGACGCCGGACCCGTCTGGACCCACAGGTCCAGCCTGCCGGACGAGGCCTTCGGGTGCTCGCCGCGCGGGAACCGGAAGGGACTCTTCGAAGGGTTCCGGGCCGAAAAGCTCCACACGTCGAGCAGCACGTTGTGGGGGCGCTTCTCCCCGCGCAGGACCGAACCACGGATCGCCTCGATGCGGATCCGGCACGGCGTCTCGGCGCAGATCGCGTACACCGGCCGCGGCACTGTCACGGACGTGCGCTGCTCGCAACCGATCCACCACGGAAGAAGCAAGAGAAACAGGGAAAAGAAGAAGAGTGGCGAGGGTTTCATTCGGGGTCCACCCTAGTTCAATATCTAAAGAAACTCAACCCCCACGCGGACCCCGGAATGCACATGGATAGACATATGTTAAAATATTTCCGCATTGGTTGATTATTTTCCACACTTATGATAGGCAAGACCGTTTTCGCGGGGTACTGGCCCCGCGCCGCGAGGAACCGATGTCCAAACCATTTCCGTTCGAACCCGCCATGGGCCCCATTGATCTGGCCCTTCTCGAAACCACCCTCGAAACGCTCGCGCCGCGCTTTGTCCTCGAATGGGGCTCCGGTGGCGGCACCCGCCACGTGCTGGATCAGTTCCCGTGCATCGAGCGCTACATCAGCATCGAACACGACGACACCTGGTTCGAGCTGGTCAAGAAGCACATCACCGACCCGCGGCTGGAACTGTACCTGGTCCAACTGGACGGCGCCCTGGATCACTTCGAGGCCACCCGGTTTCCGCCAGGCGTGTTCGAGAAGAAGAAGCACAAGAAGATGTTCGACGAGTTCCGCCGGGTCACCGAGGAAAATGCGGAGCACACCAAGAGCTATGTGAACCGTCCGCGGGACTTTGGCGTGTCCTTCGACTTCGCGCTGGTGGACGGCCGCGGCCGCAACTTCTGCCTGCCGGTGGCCTGGGATCTGGTCCGCTCCGGCGGCGTGATCATCCTGCACGACGCGCAGCGGCCCGAGTACCGCACGGCGCTGAAGAACTACCCCCACCGCATGCTGCCCGTCTTCTCCCGCGGCCAGATCTGCCTGATCCGCAAACCGTAGTCCGGCCGCACCATGATTCCGGCCACCGCACACTTCATCTGGTTCGGAACGAAGTTTCCCTATATTTATACCCTGGCCGTGCGCTCCGCCTGCGTCGCGGGGGGTTTCTCGCGCGTCCTGCTGCACGCGGATCCGGCCCTGCTGGCGGACCCCCATGTGGCGGCCCTGCGCGGGCTCGAGGCGTTTTCGTTCGTGCCCCTGGTGCCCGGCGAGGTCCTCGAGTCCTGCGCGCTGCCGGGCCTGCAGGAACGCTACGAGCGCCTGAAGCTGCCCGCTGGCAAGGCCAATGTGATCCGGCTGGCGCTGCTCGACACGGAGGGCGGCGTGTACCTCGACACGGACACCCTCACGCTCAAGCCCGTGACGCCGCTCCTCGACGCCGACGCCTTCGTGGGAGAGGAGATCCTGGTGCGCCCGTACCGGGTCGCCCGCTCCGGCTCGAAGGTTGAGCTGGGGAAAAAGCACCTGCGCAGCCTCGCGCGCAAGGTCTGCACGATCCTGCCGCGCGGCTACCGCGCGTTCTCGCCGCTGGCGGGACTGTACCTGCGCGGCGTCAACAACGCGGTCCTGGGCGCCCGTCCCAAGGCCCCCCTGGTGCGCGGCCTCCTCGAGGCCATCCTCGAGGTGCCAGAGGACCAGCTCCTGGTCCGGTACCGGCTGGGCACGCACCTGCTGCAGGAGACGCTGCACCTCCACCCCGGACGCGCAGTGGTGCATCCTCCCGAGGTCTTCTATCCGCTGGGACCTGAACTGTCGCGGCACTGGTTCGCCGATCACGGCGTCTCGGACCTGCCCCGCGTGGTGACCGACCGGACCGTCATCGTCCACTGGTACGCCTCGGTGAAGACCGACCACGTCGTGGCCGCCGCGACCCCGGAATGGATCCGTGCCCACGCCCCCCGCCAGATGTTCTCCCACCTGGCTATGCGTTTCCTGTAATCTTTGTCTTCTGAAGCCTGCTCCAGTAATATATGAACGCCGAATAGCCTCCGAGCAGCAACGCCGAGAGGGCGATCTTCAGCCACACGGCCGGCACCAGCAGGAAGAACGGCCAGAGGAACAGCGCCATGCCCGCGAACAGGGGCGGCAGCAGCGCGCGGATCGGGAAGTGCACGCCCACGAGCACCCGGGCCTCGAACACCTGGGCCACGGAGATGGCCGTGCCCGCGGTGACCGAGGCGATGGCGGCGCCCAGCAACCCGAGGTGGGGCACCAGCAGCCAGTTCACCAGGGCGTTGATTGAAAAGGCGCCGATGCCGTTGATGATGTTGATCGTGGAGTGCCCGGTCATCGTAATGACATTTCCGAACAATCCAATGGTGCAGGACAAAAATGGATTGATCGCCAGCACCAGCATGAAGGTGGGGTCTTCGGTGAAGGTGGAATCGAAGACCTGCATCAGATCCCGGCGGAAATAGCACATAACAAATATCACAGGCAGGGCCAGCGCGGTCGTCCAGGCGGAGACCCGGCCCAGGGCGCCGTCCAACTCGTCGACGCGCTTCTCATGGTGGAAGCGGGCGATCACGGGGGAAAAACTGCCCGAGAACACCTGTCGGATCTGCCGGATGTTGCGAATCACCTGGGAGCCGAGACTGTAAAATGCGATCTTCCCCGGCTGCACCCCAAAGCCGGCGAGCATCAGGACATCCAGTGAATAATTAAATTTCACCACGGCAATGTTTAAATTTTGCGCAAATATATAACTTGCCATCTTCGGCGGGCGGAGGTTGATCGCCATCCCCTGGAAGATGGGACGCACGTCCATCAGAGTGGAGAGTAAATATACAGCACCACCCAGGGTCAGGACGTAGGTCATAGCAAAAGACAATGATATCCCGATGGAGCCAATGTCCAAATAGTGAAACAGGAACGCCAGCGCGATGGTGAACAGCGGCGACATCACGCCCATGAGCAGGACATCGTGGAACATGACCATCTTCGCCTTGGACACGTTGACCAGGATGCGCGACACCGCCTCGAACGGCAGCGTCAGCGCCAGGATCTGGAGAATGGGCCCGAGGGCGGGGTGATCCGGGTAATACCAGCTCACGAACCAGGGCGCCCCCAGCATCAGCACCAGGACGATCCCCACGCCGAGGAGCACCGAGAAGAACAGCACCGCCCGCAGGGTGTGGATCAGGGTCTCGCGGTCCTCTTCCTTGTGGATGTAGCGCGAGGCGTACAGCACGACGCCGTCGATGAACCCCGAGATCGTCAGGCCGCCGAGGATCTCGATGATGCCATAGGCGATGAAGAACAGGCCCACGGGCGCCTTGCCGTAGAGGCGGGTCAGCACGATATAGAGGAGCGGCGTCTCGACGGCCTTGAGGACGAGCCCCACGAGGTTGACGGCAGCGCCACGGGCAACGGAGGATAGGATGGAGGATTGATGCATGGCGAATCGATCGGAAGCAGCGCCCCCCGGGACGGCCGGGGCCGGCGTGGGGCACACTGTATGCCGAACCCCGACAAAGTCAATTCTCGAATGAGGTACAGGGGGCTCGGCGTCAGGCGCCGGGGGAGAACTCGAACTGCAACTGGGCCTGGGTGCGCATGCGGCGCTGGCCCGAGAACAGCAGCCAGGGGCCGGCGCGGCGCACCGGGATGTGGAACGCCGACAGATCCCGCGGCTCGCGCAGCGGCTGACCGCGGCGGGTGTTCACGATGCGAAGGGCCGCGCGCGGTCCGATGCCCGGAACGCGCATCAACGATTCCAGGGGGGCGGCGTTGATCTCCAGCGGGAAGTACTCCGGATGCAGGCGGGCCCACATCAACTTGGGGTCGGCGTCGCGGGATAGGGAGCCATGCTCGTCGGTGGGGATCTCGTCGGCGGAGAAACCATACTGCCTCAGCAGCCAGTCGGACTGGTACAACCGGTGCTCGCGCCACAGCGGCGTGGGGGTGAGGTCCGCCATCGGCGTGCCCGGGATCGGGGTGTGCGCGGAGTAGTACACGCGCTTGAGGTCGAGCTCGGAGTAGCAGCGGTTCATGAAACCCACGATCTCGCGGTCGCTCTCTCCCGAGGGCCCCACCACGATCTGGGTGGTGGCGCCGCGGCAGGCCACGTCCTGCTTTTCACCGATGGATTTCACCTGCCGCAGCAGCGACAGCAGGTCGTCGTCGAAGGACTTCTCCGGGGCGATCACCTGCAGCCGCGCGGGGCTGACCGCCTCGAGATTCACTGAAACGCGGTCGGCCAACTGCATGGCCGCCAGGATCTGGTCCGAACCGATCCCGGGCAGCAACTTCAGGTGCAGGTATCCCCGGAAGCGGTACTTGCGGCGCACCAGCAGCGCGGTCTTGAGCATATCGTCCATCACCCGGATCGGACGGTCGCAGATCGCCGAACTCAAAAACAGAGCGCCCACCTTGCGCTCCTTCATCAGCAGCGAAAAGAACAGCGCCAGATCGTCGGGCGCCAGCCGCGCGGGCTCGGTGGTCCCGTGGGCCCCGAAGGCGCAGTAGCCGCAGCGGTTCACGCAGGCGTTGCTCATGAGCACCTTGAGCATCCACTGGGTGCGTCCGTCGGGCATCACCGCCGGATACAGCCACTGTCCCGACGGGAGCTTCCTGCGGCCTTCACCACAGGTTCCGCAGGCGAGATCATGGCGGCCGTCCTGGGCCAGGCGCGTCAGATTCGAGTAGAAATCGGCGGAGAGTTCCATAGGGTGCTCCTTACAGGTGTTAGGTGTACCAGAGTCGCGGGATCGGCGCAACAATCCCGTCTGACCTCTGGCGTTTTGGCTCATTTCACCCTACAGTACGGCTCATGCGACGCGTCACCCTGCTGCTGCCCCTGCTGTTGTGCCTGTGCTCGAGGACGCACCAGGAGCCCGGCCGGCCGGCCCCCACCGAGCCCGGGAACGCCAGGGTCACCCCGACGGAGACCCCCACCCATGGCGAAAAATCCCCGCCGGTGGCGCCCATGGTCGCGGCGGCAGAGCCACCCCCGCAGCCCGAACCGATCCTCGCCCCTTCGCCGGAGAAGAACCTGCGGATCATCGACCGGCCGATCCAGTGGAACGAGCAGCGCCGGAGTCTGTCGCTGGAATACCTGGAGCTGCGTCATGGACTCAAGCTGGCCGAGCCGGTCATCGCGCCGGTGATGGTGGTGCTTCACGCGACCGAGAGCGCCACCCTCTCGTCGGCCTTTTACACGTTCAACCCGCCGCGGATGCCCGCAGGCGAGCGCCCTTTCCTTGCCAGGGCCAGCGCGCTCAACGTCTCTGCGCACTTTCTGGTGGACCGCGACGGCACGGTGGTGCGCCTGCTCCCAGAGACCACGTTCGCCCGGCACACGGTGGGGCTGAACTGGTGTGCGATCGGCATCGAGAACGTCGGCGGGACCCCCAAGGCCCCCCTCAATGATGCCCAGGCCCGGGCCAGCGCAGACCTGGTCCGGCACCTGGCCGGCCGGTTCCCGATCCGGCACGTCCTGGGGCACCACGAGTACCTCGCCTACCGGAAGTCGGCCCTGTGGAAGGAGACCTCGACCACCTACTTCACCTTCAAGTCCGATCCGGGCGCAGCCTTCATGAAGAAGGTGCACGCGCACCTGACGGACCTCGCCTTCGAGCCGGTGCCGCCTCCATGAGTCAAATTTTCGATCCAGGGAAGATGTTTGTCGTGAAACATGACCGAAAAATCCGCGGATTCTTCCCTTCCTGCGGGGCTGCTCCGAAATCCCTCTTTCTTTTCCCCTTCCTGCTTTTTCTCCTCCCCGGGTGCGAGTCTCCTGCGGTGGACCGCACCTGCAATCCCCAGGACGCCTGGTCCTGCCGCCAGACCGGCTTCTTCTGCGGCGAGACCCCCTTTGGCGGGCGCTGTGTGCCGTGGTCCTGCGGCGACGGCGTCCAGGACGCCCCCGAGGAGTGCGACGGCGTGGACGCGGTGTCGTGCGCCTCCTACATCGGCGGCACCGGCAGTTTCGCCTGTGACGCCTCCTGCCGTTGGGACTTCTCGGGGTGCTCGCGCTGCGGCAACCGCGTCCTCAACGGCCTCGAGGACTGCGACGGGGACCGCTTCGCCGACGGGTTCTCCTGCGAGGCGCTGGGCTACTCCGGGGGTCAGGTCGAGTGCCTTCCCACGTGCCGGGTGAGCACACTTCATTGCCTTCCTTAGATGATTCATGCATCTTTTCCTCTCCCCGTCTGTCGTTTTTCCACTGCCCGCACGCCTGCGTTCTGTGTTACAAATGGAACGCCTGAGGGTGACGGGAACAGGTGAAAAAACATGACGAACGAAACCACTGAGCCGAGATCGGGACCTCCGCGTACCATCAAACGCTATCCGAACCGCAAACTGTACGACACCTCGCAGAGCAGTTACATCACCCTGCGCACGCTGTCGGACCTGATTCGCACGGGGGAGGAGATCCAGGTCGTGGATTACATCTCCGGCGCGGACATCACCCATGAAATCCTCCTGCAGATCATCCGCACCGACGAAAAGAAGTGGAAGTTGTTCCCTATTTCATCGCTTGTGGCCCTGATCCGCAGCGGAGGTCTGGTGAACAACTTCCGCACCGAGCTTGATGCCAGGGTGCACGAGCTGCCCGGAATGAACGACGTCCGATCGTATCTCGAGCCGTTCCAGGCCCGTTTCGAGGAGTGGCAGGACCGGGTCGAGCAGCAGTTGCAGACGCTCTGGGAGGTGCCCCAGGCCCTGGTGACCAAGGAAGTCGAGGGCCTGCGCGAGCGGATGGTTCAACTGGAGAAGCTCGTCGCGGAACTGAAGAACAAAATTGAGCCCGGAGACCGGAAGTAGTCACCAAAGGTATTTCCATGCGATTTCAACTCGAATCCGCCGTTGCCAAGCGACAGATCAACGATGTGAAGGCCCCGGAACGCAATCATCCGATCCATGACGCCGCCACCGTCTTCGCCTATCGGGACGAGGGGGACGACTGGTCCGTGGTCATCACCTTCGATGGGGTCTCCGAATCCAAGAGCGCGCAGGAGGAGACCGTGCAGGTCGCCCGCGAGCTCGCCTGGGAGCTGGAGGTCTTCTGTCGCGACCGCAAGCCCCGGGACATCCGGGAGTTCGCCCGCTGGTTCTCCGACAGCGCCTCCAACACCGTCTACGAGGGCAAGGGCGCCACGACCATCTCGCTTCTGCGCTTCCATCATCAGTCCGGGGCCATCGACGGCCTCGCCGTCGGCGACAGTCCCGCCCTGCTGGTCGTCCAGAACGAGGACCAACTGCGCGCCCAGGTGCTCACCCCCCTGCATGTGGTGGTCAACGATCCCTCCTCGATCACCCGCCAGTGGCGGTATGGCCTGCCCCTGGAGATCACGGTGTTCCAGTGTGATCTGCCGCAGCCGGCCTCCAAGGTGTACCTGGTGACCATGAGCGACGGCTACCAGAAGCTCTCCGACCAGGACACCGTGCGCCTGATGGACGACGATGTGCTGGATTCCACGGCGTCGGACTTCTTCCCGTTCTTCACCCGCGTCTATCCCCCCGAGGCGATCCTGGCGAAATATCGCAACCTCAAGCCCGATCTCGACGGCGCGGTGCCGTTCTTCCGGCTGATCTCCTGCCCTGGCGTGTGGGAGGCCATGTCCGAGGTCTACGAGACCGCCGACGAGAAGACCCGCCGCAACATGGCCATCGTCGACTTCGACGTGGACCTGGTGTACGCATATTATAAAAATCCAGCCCACGTCTCGGAGATGCTGGGGATCCCTGAAGAAGAGATCATTCAATCGTGTCACCCGTCCCTGACGTGGATGCGCAGCGCTGATTTCAATCCTGCCAAGGACGAGAGCGACCTCGAGGGCTACCTGCGCGAGTACGTGCAGGCCACCGTGTTCACCCAGAGCTTCCTGGAGATCGTGACCGACGTGCGCTCCACCTCCTTCGACCGGCCGTCGCTGCAGAAGCGGCTGCTGAACTTCGTGGATCAACTCGACCCCATCGCCGACGACTTCTCGATCGCCATGCTCGAGATCACCGTCTTCCCGGCCGCCACCCTTCAGGAGTGAGTCATGACCTCTGTTATCACCGGCAGGGGTGATCGGGGACTCTCCGACACCCGTGATCATCAGCGTATCCCCAAGTTCGATCCGCGGATGGAGGCCGTGGGCTCGGTCGATGAGCTCTCCTGCTTCGTCGGATCCCTGCGTGTGCTCCTGCAGGACCGGCCCGAGACGGCCGCCCAGGTCCTGGAACTCCAGCGCGATCTGTACCGCCTCAACGCCGAGCTGGCCACCGTGGACCCCTCCAGGCTGGGGAACCTGCGCCTGCTCGGACCCGGCGACGTGAAAAAACTCGAGCGGTGGATCACCACCCTCGAATCGACCGTGGAGCCACCGGCGGCCTTCGTGCTGCCCGGCGGCGGGGACCCGGCCTCCGCTGCCGCCGACGTGTGCAGGGCCGTGTGCAGGCGCGCAGAGCGGTCCATGACCCTTTTCTTCGCCCGATCGGGCTCCGCCGACGGGGATACCTCGGCCCTGGTCTATCTCAACCGCTGTTCGGACTATTTTTTCCTGCTGGCTCTATCCCTGGCCACGACGCGGGACTACGCCGCCAGAAACGACCTCTGATAGCTCGTCAGATCCACTGATTAGACGATCCCCCCACGCCTCGGTTTTTGAAATAGCCTAGTGTAATGTTAACGAGTCGCCCCTCGACCTCAACTGGAGGTGG
>PHAZ01000088.1 GCA_002841825.1 Deltaproteobacteria bacterium HGW-Deltaproteobacteria-22
CCGTGGTGCTGGCCCGCTGGCTGTGGTGGAAGGTCTCGGCGGCCTCGGAGCTTTTCGCGTTCGGCGCCTCCCTGGCGCTGGCCACGACGCTGGTGATCCTCGACTGGCCCGCGGACTACGGCCTGCGGCTCCTGATCGTCTCGGGGGGCTCGGCGCTGATCTGGATTCCGGTCACGTTCTGGCGCCCCTCGCGCCCGACCGAGGCCCTCGAGACGTTCTTCCACCAGGTGAGGCCGCCCGCGATCGGCTGGCGCGTGTTCACCCCGCGGGATCCCGCCGGCCATATCCGGCTGGGCGCGGTGGCGGCCCAGTGGGCCCTGGGCGTGGCCGCCTGCGTCCTCTTCCTTTACGGCATCGCCATGCTGCTGTTCGGCCCGCGGCTTCCCGGCGCGGTCGCCTGCACGCTGGCGGCGGGTTTTACGGTCGCGTTCTTCCGCTCGGGCCAGAAGATGTGAGTGCGCCCGGTCCCACGGTCGCCAAGTGATCTGACGAGTCCGACCAGTCTGACGAGTCCGACCAGTCTGACGGCTCCATCGGGCCATCTCTTCCCTTCCATTCTGTTCACAAAAGGTGAGCCCCCGTCGGGTGGGGGCTCGTGGAGGCTTGAACAGGGTCGGGACTAGGGTCAGGGACGATCGGTGGGATGGACTAGTAGGAGGAGGTGCACATCGCATCGACACAGAGCAGGCCGAGGGTGCATTCGGAGGACAGGGCGCATTCCGGATTGATGTCGTTGTTGTCCATGCAGTAGCCGCCGGTGGCGCAGATGGGGTTGCCCGGGCAGCCGGCGCAGTCGGTGGCGTCGGTGCAGGGGACGCGGCAGATGCCTTCGAAGCACTCCTCACCGCCCATGCAGTTGCCGTTGTTGTAGCACTCGGGGCGGGCGATGTCGTTGGCCACGCAGGTGCCATCCAGGCAGCGATCAAATTCTCCGGGGCAGGTGCTTTCCGTGCTGCACACGTTGTGGCACAGGCCGTTGATGCAGACGAAGCTCCCGTCGCAATCGGCGTTGGCCACGCACTCGGTGCCGGGGTTGGGGTCGTCCTGGCAGAACCCGTTGGGGGCGCAGATCTGGCCGGTGCCGCAGTTGGACTCGTCGAGGCACGGACCGTAGCAGTGGCCGTCGACGCACACGCCGTTCTCGCCGCAGTGCTCGCTGAACTGGCAGTTCCACATCGGATCGCGGGGGGTCGTGGCCGTGCAAAGGCCGTCGACGCACTGCTCGCCTGCCTCACAGGCCAGGTCGTTGCCGCAGGGCTGCGGGGGATCGCGGTCCGGGATGCAGGTGCCGCGCTCGTCGCAGATCGGGGTCAGGCCTTCGCACTCGACGCCGGCCGGGCACAGCGTGCTGTCGACGCAGACGCCGGCGTCGCAGTAGGCGCCCAGACCACACTGCGCGTCATTGGCGCAGGGGCCGACCGGCTCGGGGGAGCAGACGGCGCGCTCGTCACAGTAGAAGCCCTCGTCGCACTCGGCCGAGGAGGAGCAGCCCTCGGTCTGCTGGCACAGCCCGGTGAACTCGTTGCAGTAGGCGTTCACGGGGCAGTCCCAGTCGCTGTGGCAGGTGTTGTCCACGTTGGGGTTGCTGCAGGTGCCGGTCATGCGGTCGCAGACGGTGCCGTAGGGGCATTCCCAGTCGTAGTAACAAATGATGTCCGACGGGAAGCACTGATGCAAGTCATAGTTGCAATATTCCATGTACATGCAGTCTTCTTCGGCGTTGCAGAAGGCGGGCTGGCAGCTCTCGTCGTAGCAGCCGGAGCCGTCGCAGTACGGACAAAGGGGTTCTTCACAGGTCCCGGTCCAGCAACCGGAGAGGAACAGGCTGGAGAGAAGAACAGCGGATAATAAATAGAGTCTCATGGCTAACCTCCATATGAAAAAAACCAATCAGCCGAGCTGTGACTGTGCAAGTAGCATGCCACTTCCCGGAATGGCCAACTCGGCCGGGACCGACTGGAAAAACTCGGTCGACTCATGAAAGTGTAGTGAAAAACCCCCACAAGTGCAACCGAATGCCCCCAGAATTCCTGGAATCGTCTGTCGACCTGTATCGAATTGTTCACACCCGGGGTCCCGAGGGTGCCAACGCGGACCCACAACCAGCCCCGCCGGTGCCGGGATCAGATCACCTCAGTTCGTAGACCTGGCGTACGGCTTCGTAGGCGGCGATGGCGGCGGCGTTGGCGACGTTGAGGCTGCGGATGTTCGCGATCATCGGGATGCGCAGGGCCGTGTCCTGGTGCCGGGCGAGGAGGTCCGGCGGCAGACCGCGGCTCTCGGAACCGAACACCAGCGCATCGCCGGGCCGGAAACGGGCCTCATATAAGGATCTGCCGACCTTGGTCGACAGGAACCAGCAGGTGCCGGTGTGCTGGGCGAAGAACGTCTCGAAGTCCGGGTAGTACTCCTTTGCGACCTTGTCCCAGTAGTCCAGGCCCGCGCGCCGGCGCTTGGGGTGGTTCTCGTCGAAGGTCAGCGGGCCGCAGAGCACCAGGGGCGACCCGATGCAGGCGCAGATCCGTGAGATGGCGCCGACGTTGGGCGGGATCTCCGGTTCCACGAGCACGATTTTGACGGGGGAGGGGATCGGTGACAGGGAAATCATGACTGCGCTTTACCACAAACGGTGTCCCGTGTTAAGGTGCACCTGTTTCGATGTTTCGACCCATCTTTCGACGAGGCGGTTTCCATGATGGCGAAGGCAGATTCCTTGATTGACCTGATCGTGGGTGGACGGTTCCGCGTGCAGTCGCTTCTGGGCGAGGGGGGCATGGGAGAGGTATATCTGGGCCGGCACGAACCCCTCGGGGACATGGTGGCCATCAAGGTCCTCAAGAAGGAGCACGCCAAGGACGAACGCATGGTGGCCCGCTTCCGGCGCGAGGCGCGCTCGACCAGCCGGGTGCAGCACCGCAACGTCGTGGCCATCTTCGACATGGGCCAACTTGACGACGGACGGCTGTATCTTGTCATGGAGTACATCAAGGGTCGATCCCTCGTGGAGATCCTCGACGAGGAGGGCGCGCTGTCGGTGGAGCGGGCCGTGCGCCTGAGCGTGCAGATCGCCGATGCGATGGCGGCCGCCCACAGCATGGGCATCATGCACCGCGATCTCAAGCCCGAGAACATCGTGGTGATCAACACCCCCGAGGGCGAGCACGTCAAGGTGCTGGACTTCGGCCTCGCGCGCATGGTCGAAAACAACGCGCCCGAGGACAAGATCACCATGTCCGGCGAGGTGTTCGGCACGCCCGTGTACATGTCGCCCGAGCAGTGCTTCGGCGAGTCTCTCAGTTTCCCGACCGACGTGTACTCCTTCGGCGCGTGCTTCTTCGAGCTGCTCACCGGTGAGCCCCCCTTCGAGGGCAACAACATCGTCTCGATCATGCTCGCGCACAAGAACCAGACTCCGCGCATCCCCTCGGAGGTGTATCCGGAGAACAAGATCCCGCCCGAGCTCGACGCGTTCGTGCTCAAGTGCCTGGCCAAGACCCAGACTGATCGTTTTCCCACCGGCCTCGAGCTCGCTCGCGAGCTGCGGCACGTGCAGGACCTGATCACCAAGCGCCGGCTCGGCGCGCCCGCCGACATCCAGGCCCAGCGGCGCGTGAACACGACCGAGTTGAGCAGCGTAGGCGCCGGCCAGAGCCTGACGCCCGAGGCGGTGCAGTCCATGATCCGCGATCGCCTGCGCAGCCAGCTGCGCACCGTGCTCGACGGCCTGCGGCGCGTGCAGAAGGTCTCGCCTGGTATCAGTTTAAACATGGCCCAGGTCTCAACAATGGAGGATGAGATCACGCGCATGGCCTAGGCCGAGGGTGCGTTCGTCAACCAGATCATCGAACTCGAGAACCACACGCGCCAGCGGGCCGGCCAGTTGCGCCTGGCGGTCCAGGACCTCTCCTACGACCGTGAGCTGCTCTCGCGCCAATTGGCGCTGGATCCGCACCTTCGCTGTGCAGATCTGACGCAGATCTTCCCCTACCTGGATCCGTCCTCGGCGCCCGAGTCCGGTCACGAGTTGATGGAGGACATCACCTTCCAGATCATGGAGCTCGAGAAGCGCGTCTCCGAGATCCTCGGCCAGCTCGACGCCAGCCGCAACCAGATGCGCGCCCAGCTGGAACAGATGCGGGCGGCCCGTGCCCGGCTCGAGGCCGACACAGAGAGCATGGTTGAGGCCATCATCTGGGAGATGATCAACCCCGCCGCGATGTCGCGCTACCATGTCGACTCCCAGCTCATGGTGGAACTGCAGACCCTCGACAACTACTACAAGGACATGTACCACTCCCCGGTCCCAGGGTAGTCCCGTCGGCCGGTCGGGTGTCGCCCGCATTGACTTTTTCGCCCTGATCGGGGATAAGAATCCATTGCATCGGTGTTTCACCGGATGCCCTTCCGGAGAAGAAAAACATGAAAAGAATCCTCGCCCTCGTCTGCATCGTGTTGTTTGCGTCCGCCTGCGACCCCGGCTCCTCGAACAACGGCAACAACGGCAACAACGTCAACAACCTGCCCAATCCCTGCGGCAACGTGGGCGGTGCGTCCTACGAGTACGTGATCAGCGACATCTACGTCCCCCAGTCGCTGGCCGAGGGCGTGGGCGTGGACTACGACGCCAACGGCTCGATCGACAACAAGTTGTCCTCGTTGATGAGCCTGCTGCTCAGCGAGAGCACCGAGTTTCAGATCAACGACAACCTCGACGAGAGCATCGCCAACGGCACCCTGATCGTGCTCGGGCGCATCATGGCCGAGACCTTCACGGGGGATCCCGACCTTTCGCTGTCGCTGTTCCAGGGCACCTACACGGGCACCTACACGGCCGACATCCTCTCGGGCAGCGGGACGTTCACCTGGGACAGCACCAGCCCCAACGTGGGAACCCTTTGCGGCCGCGTGTACGGCGCGGGCATGCTGCAGGCCGGCCCCGGCGACATCACCCTGTCGCTGCCGGTCAACGACACCATGACGCTGTCGCTGGTGTTGCATCACGCCCGGATGGAGGGCATCGCCTCGGCCGACGGATGGACGGACATGGTCATCGCCGGCGCCGTGCTGCCCGCGGATCTGAAGAACACGATCATCCCGAACTACGTCGACAACGTCAACGCCGACATCATTGCCGATCCCGTGGGTTCGCAGTTCATCCTCGACACCTTCGACAACGCCTGCAGCACCGAACTGGCCGGCTGCGCCGGCAGTCCCGAGTGCGCCGCCGACGGCGTGATCACCGAGACCGAGCTGCAGTGCAACTCCATCATCAACACCATCCTGACCCCGGACGTCACCATCGAAGGCGTTCAGTACGTCTCCTTCGGCATCCGCGTCCAGGCGGTTACCGCCGACATCACCAACCTCTGATGCCCGTCTGGGAGCTCACCGACCTCGCGTTCGGACATCCGCACCGGCGGCTGGCCGAGGGGATCGGTCTCACCATCGAGGCCGGAATGCGCGTGGCCATCGCCGGACCCAACGGTGCGGGAAAGAGCACCTTGCTGCACCTGCTGGCGGGACTGCACCGACCCGACGCGGGCGGGGTGCGGTTCCGCGGTCGCCCGCTGGAGGATTACCATGCCGGGGAGCTGGCCCGGCTTCGCTCGCTGATGGTGCAACTGACGCCGGCGGATCTTCCCCTGTCGGTGTTCGAGACGGCGGCGCTGGGGCTGGCCCCGCGCAACGGAGGTGCGTTCGCGTCGCAGTCCGAGGCCCTCGAGGTGGAGGAAACCCTCGCCGACGTCGGTCTTGCGGGTTTCTCCGACCGTCCCTACGACGAGCTCTCCGGAGGCGAGAAGCGCCGCGTGCTGCTGGCTCGTGCGCTGCTGCAGTCCTCCGAGGTGTTGCTCCTCGACGAGCCCACCGCGGCGTTCGACCCGGCCCAGACGCTGCAGTTCCACCGGATGCTGCGGCGGCTCGGGGCAGATCGCGGCTCGACCGTGGTGATGGTGACCCATCTGATCGACACGCTGCCTGAATTTTCCCACGTGCTGCTGCTGTCCGGCGGACGGTGGGTGTTCGGCCCCGCGGTGGAGACCCTGCGCGAGCACGGCAGCCGTTTTTTCGGCGTCGACCTCTGCTTCGGACAGGCGCCCGACGGCAGCCTCACCCTGGTGGCCCGGGAGCCGCGTGAGGCCGTGTCATGACCCAGGGACGTCGCCTCGCCATCCTGGGCGCCTGCGCAGCCTTCGCGGTCGCGACCCTGTGGGCGGCACTTGCGTGGGGCAGCACTGGCTTCTCCTGGACCGCCGGGCTGGCGCCATCGGATCCTCCCTACCTGTGGGCGGTGCGCTGGCCGAGGACGTTTCTGGCCTTCGGCATCGGCTCGGTGCTGGCGCTCTCGGGTGCCTCCCTGCAGGGGCTCACCCGCAATCCGCTGGTGTCGCCGTTCACCCTGGGCGTGTCCTCGGGGGCGGCGCTGGGCGCGGTGATCGCCTTGCGGCTGGGCGCCGGGGCCCTGGGCGTCTCGGCGGGCTTCCTGCTGTTCCCGTCGGCCCTGATCGCCGGGCTCTTCACCGCGGCGCTGCTGTTCGCGCTCTCAGGCGGAGCCGCCCGCGGAAGGCTCGACCAGCTGCTGCTCGCGGGTGTGACGCTGTCGTTCTTCAGTTCGGCGGCGATCCTGTTCATCCAGTACACCGCGCCGTACGTCGAGGCGTTCAAGATGGTCCGGTGGCTCATGGGTGGCCTGGACTTCGTGCTGCCCCGCGACGTGTGGATGTTCGCCGGGCCGTGGGCGCTGGCCGTCGTGCTGCTGAGCGGCCTGGGGACGCGCCTGAACCTGATGACCCTGGGCGGTGTCACCGCCGAGTCCAGCGGCGTCCGCGTGCAGCGGCTCACCGTGCGCATCACGGTGGCGTCCTCCCTGGCCGTGGCTGCGGCCGTGGCCACCGCGGGTCCCATCGCCTTCGTGGGCATCCTGGTGCCCCACGGGCTGCGCCTGCTGGGCCTGCGCGACTACCGCCTGCTGCTGCCGGCCTCGATCATCTGCGGAGGCGGCTTCCTGGTGCTGTGTGACCTGATCGCCCGCGTGGCCCTGGCGCCGGTCCAGCTGCCCGTGGGTGTGATCACCGCGCTGCTGGGGGGGCCTTTCTTCCTGTTTCTGCTGTTCCGGCTGCGCCGCCGCACCCTGGTTTGATTGTGAAGAAAAACACGGAAAAGGCGCACTCCGACGGCATTTTCTTGATTGCAATTCTGGAAAAATCCATGTTAGAAGCTGAGCGGTACAACCCGATACCGGTTTCTTCGAAACCACACCCGAAAAGGAGCGTTTCATGACCGCAGCAAAACCCAGTTACGACGTCGGAACCCTCGATTTTCCCCTGAAGTACACGACCATCGGCGAGATGCTGGCCGAGACCGCCCGCCGGTTCCCCGATTCCGAGGCCCTGGTCTCCGTGGAGCAGAACCGCCGCTTCACCTACCGGGAATTCGACGCCATCACGTCCCGCCTGGCCAAGGGCCTGTACAAGCTCGGCATCCGCCGCGGCGACCGCGTCGGCCTGTGGTCCATCAACCGCTGGGAGTGGACCGCCACGCAGTTCGCTACCGCCAAGATCGGCGCGGTCGTCGTGAACATCAATCCGGCGTACCGCACCCACGAACTGAAGTACTCCCTGGAGCAGTCCCAGACGCAGAGCATCGTGCTGCTCGACGCCTTCAAGTCCTCCAAATACAAGGAAATGCTGCTCGAGATCTGCCCCGAGCTGCCCAGCTCCGTCCCTGGCCAGCTCGATAGCGCGGCCCTGCCCCTGCTGAAGAACGTGATCCTCATCGGCGAGCCCAGCCCGGGCATGTTCGCCTTCGAGAGCCTGCTCGAGCTCGGTTCGGACATGACCGACGACCAGCTCAACGAACTGATGGGTCACCTCGATCCGGACGATGACATCAACATCCAGTACACCTCCGGCACGACCGGCTTCCCCAAGGGCGTCACCCTGACGCACTTCAACATCCTGAACAACGGCTACCACGTCGCGCGGATGATGAACTTCACCGAGAAGGATCGCCTCTGCATCCCGGTGCCGTTCTATCACTGCTTCGGCATGGTCATGTCCAACCTCGCCTCGGTGTCCACCGGTGCGTGCATGGTCATCCCCGGCTCCGTGTTCGAGCCCGCCGCCGTGCTGCGCGCGGTCGCCGCAGAGAAGTGCACGGCCCTCCACGGCGTGCCCACGATGTTCATCGCCGAACTGAACCTGCCCAACCTCGGCGACTTCGACCTGAGCACGCTGCGCACCGGCATCATGGCCGGCGCACCCTGCCCCATCGAGACGATGAAGGAGGTCATCTCCAAGATGAACCTCAGCGAGGTCGTGATCGCCTATGGGCAGACCGAGGCCTCCCCGGTCACCACCATGACCGCGATCTCCGACAGCATCGAGAAGCGCGTGGGCTCCGTGGGCCGCACCATGGCCCGCCAGGAGCTCAAGATCATCGACCCGTCCACGGGCGAGACCATCGCGCGCGGCGGCCAGGGCGAGATCTGCTTCCGCGGCTACAACGTGATGAGCCGCTACTACAACAACGAAAAGGCCACGAGCGAGACCATCGACGAAAGCCATTGGCTGCACTCGGGCGACCTCGGCGTCATGGACGACGAAGGCTACGTGAAGATCACCGGCCGCATCAAGGAGATGGTCATCCGCGGCGGCGAGAACCTGTATCCCCGCGAGCTCGAGGAGTTTTTGCGCACCAACCCGAAGGTCATGGACGTGTACGTCATCGGCGTGCCGGACATCCGCTACGGCGAGGAACTGATGGCGTGGGTCCTGCCGCGTGAGAACCAGACCGTCACCGAGGAGGAGATGCGCGATTACTGCAAGGGCAAGATCGCCCACTTCAAGGTGCCCCGCTACTGGAAGTTCGTCAACGTGCAGACCGACTTCCCGATGACCGTCACCGGCAAGATCCAGAAGTTCAAGATGCGCGAGCAGGCCATCATCGAGCTCAAGCTGCAGGACGCCGCCTCGGTCAAGACCGCCTAGCTCCATCAGAACCAGGAATTTCAAACGCGGAACACGCGGAGTGGGTGGAAATGGATGTAAATGTTACGTAAAATATTGACATATATGATATGTTAAAAATTTTCTATAAACTGATTAGCAGATTCTTCTTACGCTAGAATTTTACACTTTCAGTAAAAATTCACTTGCACCCTGAAAAGCGGTGACTATGCTACCGCTGCCCCCGGACACCTGGATGGTCCGGCGCGAAGGATCTGCATGTTGCGCATAGTGGTCATCGACGACGATTCCCTGGTTCTCTCCATGATGCGGCGCTCGCTGCGCCTGTTCGGCTTCGAGGTGGACTGCCACTCTTCGGCGGCCGCGTTCTTCTGGCATCTCGACAACGGCCGGATGCCCGACATGGTGTTCTCCGACGTCATGATGCCCCAGACCAACGGCCTGGAACTGTACCGGCGGCTGAAGGCCATGGCCGGCCCCGACATGCCGCCGTTCGCGTTCACGACCGGCTACGACCAGACCGGCGAGCTCGAGAACCTGCTGCTGGAGAACCCCGAGGTGCGCTACCTGAAGAAGCCCTTCCAGTTGTCCCAGCTGCGGCAGTTGATCCACGAGCAGTTCGGCACCCGGCTGCAGGCCGCCCCCCAGCACACCTTCAGCCAGAAGTCGCTCGTCCTCGAGTACGAGTAAAAAATCTCCAGAAAACACGCAACCGCCGACGCGCGCCTCCGATAATGACCTGCAATGGGCGGCTGTGACCGACCCACAAGGAGGCAATACGATGGAATGTGGATTTGGAAACCGGATGGAGACATTGGGACGGCACGTGCAGGCGCGCGCCCGTGGCGAGCAGCCGCCGGCGCCGGAGTTGATGTGCCGGTTGTCGGTGGGGCAGCCGCAGGACTCGCAGGTGGAGAGGAGCCTGGACCGGGCGGGCTCGGTGCTGAACCTGCTGACGACGGAGAATTTTCTGGGCACGATATTCGCGCCCCTGAGCATGGCCGGTGGCGTGTGGAGCCTGGCCCGGGCCCAGAACGTGTCCGGGCGCGAGGCCCACTTCAAGGCCATGGCCATGGACGCGGCGTTCTACACCGTCGCGATCCGCGACGGGAAGGTGCCGCCGGAGTCGGACTTTCCCACGCCCACCGAGGCCGCCGTGGGCCAGCGCATCCTGGGCACCAACGACCTGTCGGCGACGTTCCACAACGGGCGGGAGCGCGCGCTCTTCGAGAAGACCTTCCGCGACACGGTGGACGTGCTGATCCGCGCCGGGAAGACCCCCGACGGCCGGGCCCAGTTGCAGGAGCTGGTCAAGGCCTACCGCGCCTGGGGACGAGCGCATCCGACGAGCGCCACGGCGGGGTTCTTTTTGCAGGGCCGGTGAACCGGGCCACATTTTCTGCCCTTGCAAACGGCCGGATTTCGCCTACGCTGTCGGGACACCGACCCCGGAACGAATCCGGGGTCCTTCCTGAGGAGGAATCATGCTTCGGCCCAGGCTTGTCATCATTCTGCTGTCCCTTGCCCTGCTTGCGGCGTCCGGTCTCGCCTGCGACGACGGTGGCACCAAGAACACCAACAACGTCAACAACGTCACTGCCGAGATCTGTGACGACACCCTCGACAACGACGGCGACGGCGACATCGACTGCGCCGACACCGACTGCGTCGCGGCCGCCAACTGTGTCTTGAACAACGTCAACAACCTGAACAACCTGAACAACGTCAACAACCTGAACAACGTCAACAACCTGAACAACTTCACGCAGCCGGCCGACACCGTCGCGATCAACTTCAGCATCGACGACTCGGCGAACCAGACCTACGTCGCCGGCGAGCTTCAATGGAAGGGCAGCTTCGCCTTCGACGACACCACCCGCCTGCTGACCTTCGACGGTTCCTGGATGGGCCCCTACCCCACGCTGCATGACGACGGTCCGTGGACCGCCGGCGGCCACGAGCCCGAGGGCTCCGTCGCCGGGGACCACGTCTGGGGGGTCACCGTGTTCTTCGCCGTGCCGGCGGAGGAGACGACCTTCGAATACGGCGCCCAGGACGTTCAGGGCAACTGGCTCTGGACCGGCGAAACCAATGGGATTTTCACGATCCCGGCTCTCGCGACGAGCCCGGTGACGGCCGAGGGCATGACCATCGAGGCGTTCGGCACCGTGGACCTCATGATCACGCTGGACTCGCTGAACCTGAACGCCATGTTCTCCTTCAATCCCTTTGTCGACACGGTCGCCCTCAAGGGCAATTTCATCGGCTGGAGCTTGCTCCCCTGCGTCGACGACGGCACCGATGGGGACGCCTCCGCCGAGGATGACCTCTACACCTTCGTCCTGAGCACCCAGGTCGGCCCAGGCACCGCCAGCCCCCACGCGGGGCTGCTGCACTCCGGCGACGCCCCCGAGTTACTCATCGTGATCTCCGGCGCCGAATACAAGGACAATGGGGCCGCCCTCACCGACGGCGTCCAGGCGTTCTCTCGGCCGCAGGGCGGCGACTGGACCGAACTGACCGTCGGCCTCCACGCCAACGGCAACACCCTGGTCACGATTCCGTAAACAGCCAGACATACCAGTATTTCGCACTTGCGCGAAATATGGAACCTGCTACAACCGTTTGGTGTGGAGGGCTGTGATGGACGACAAACTACTGGATGAGTTGAGCCTGCGGGCGGAGATCTTCAAGGCCATGGGGCATCCGTCGCGGCTGCTGATCCTGGACACGCTCGCGGCGGGGCCGCGTCCGGTCACGGATCTGGCCAATCTGGTGGGCGACAACATGAGCACGGTCAGCCGACATTTGAGTGTGTTGCGCACGGCGGGGCTCATCGACAGCCGCCGCAGCGCCAACCAGATTTTTTATTACCTGAAAGTCCCGTGCATTCCCCGGTTCTGCGCCTGCATCCAGGCTGAGGTGCAGTCCCGCGGGAAGTCACGCCGGGATAACGGATCCGTACAGAAATGCACGCAGGACTGCGGCTTGGGAGGATTATCATGTCGAGAACCCTGAACGTCCTGGGCACCGGGTGCCCCAAATGCAAGAAGCTCGAGGCCAACGTCCGTGAGGCGGTGGCAAAACTGGGCCTCGCCGACGAGGTGAAGAAGGTCACCGACATCGACGACATCATCGGCTTCGGAGTCATGATGACCCCCGCGCTGGCGTTTGACCGAGACGTGAAGGTCAGCGGCCGCGTCCCCTCGGTGGACGAGTTGATCAAGATGCTGCAGGGCTAGGTCTTCGCGGCCGGGGTCGGTCGATAAAAGGTAATAAATCTATGAACGATAAAAAGCGTGTCATCGCCGTCATCGCCCTCTTCTCCTTCATGGCCGCGGGCATCGCGGCCTCGGTCCTGCGCGAGAAGGAGTCCGCCGTCTCCGGGCGGCCCGAGCCCATTCCCCCCGCGGCCGACGGCAAAGGTCCGGTGGTCATCTATTACTTTCATGGATTCCAGCGCTGCCAGGGGTGCATCCGCACGGAGAAGATGCTGCGTGAGGTGACCTCGGAGGCCTTCGCCGGGGAGATGAAGTCCGGCCTCGTGGCGTTTCGCGCCATCAACGTCGAAGATCTGGCCAACGTGGAGCTCGTCGAGCGCTTCTCGGTCACGGCGCGGCATCCGGTCATCGCCGACGAGGCGGACGGTCCGGGCGGACCCTGGCAGGAGCTCAAGGACGTCCCCGGCGACAAGGCCCGGCTGCGGCAGGTGGTCGAGGCCGTCGTCCGTCCGATGCTCGCAAAACGCCAGGCGCAGAAATGACCGATCTGGCCCTGCTGGGCTCGGCCGTCTGGCTGGGCATCCTCACGTCGATCTCGCCGTGCCCCCTGGCGACCAACCTCGCGGCCGTGACCTTCATCGGCAAGCACGTCACCAGCCCGCGCCGGGTCTTCCTGTCGGGGCTGGCCTACACCCTGGGCCGCGCCGTCTTCTACACGGCGCTTTCGCTGCTGTTGATCCACGGCCTGCTGTCGGCGCCGCTGACGTCGCTGTACCTGCAGAAGTACATGATCATGGCGCTGGGACCGATCCTGCTGCTCACGGGCATGTTCCTGGTGGAGTTGATCACGCTGCCCGGAACGGGCTCGGGCGCGGGCTGGACCGCGAAGGCAGCGTCCCGCCTTGGCACGGGAATTCCGGCCTCCTTCGGGCTGGGGTTTCTCTTCGCCTCCGCGCTGTGCCCGGTCTCGGGCGCGATCTTCTTCGGCTCCCTGATCCCGCTGTCGCTGCAGTCCGCGACGCCGGTGTTTCCGCCCATCGCCTACGGTGTCGGCACGGGGCTTCCGGTGCTCGGGCTGGCCCTGGCCGTGGCCCTGGGCGTCTCCTCCTGGTCGAAACTGTACGGACGCATCACTTCGGCAGAGCGCTATCTCAGGCTCGGCACCGGTCTGGTGTTCATCGGCCTCGGGATCTACTTCACGTTGAAGTACCTGTTCCGTCTCTGGTAGGTCCCAGGCCCGAGCCGTGTCTGGTGCCCAGGGCCATTGCAAGAACATTTCTGGAAAGACCCCGGTTGCGCCGAGCAGAGCTGTCGTCAAATTCGGTGCACCTTCAGCGGGATGCAGATCTCGGTGCGCAGATCCGCCGGGGCCGTGTTGTCGGGGGTGTTCAGGTAGATCTCATAGCACGGAGCGTCGGCCAGCTCCTCGCCGGAGGTGGGCAGCCAGGAACCATAGATGGACTCATACGTCCTGTGCAGCTCGGCGTAGGGCCCCTGGTGCAGGAAGACGGCAGTCCTGCCGCCGGCGAGGATGCGGAAGCCCACCTCCCCCTCGGGCGTGACGGGGCGGTCCACGGTGATGCAGGCGTCATAGCGGAGCTGGTCGCTGGGCGGACCAGGCGGCGCCGGAGGATTGATTGTAGTCGCCGGTGCGGCGGACGAAAACGACGGGACGATCGGGGACGGTGCGAAGTTCGGGTTGCATGATTCTCTCCAGGTTGGGGGTTTTCAGGGACATCGGCGAGGTCCGGTGACGGGCGCGCATCCGCTTCCGGAAGGCCGAAGGGCTCAGGTTGAACTTTTGCGAGAAGGCGCGGGTGAACGCGCCGGGCGTGTCGTAGCCCGCGTCCATGGCGATGCGGGTGATCGGCGTGTCCTCGAAGGACAGGGAGGTGGCCGCGGCGTCGAGCCGTACGCGGCGGACGTAGGCGCCGACGCTCTCCCCCACATGGGCGGCGAAGATCCGGTGGAAGTGGTAAGGTGAGAAGCAGGCCACCCTGGACAGTTGATCGAGGGTGAGCTCCTCGCACCGGTGATCATCGATGAACACCAGGGCCCGGAGGATGCGGGCCTGATGGTCGGCCAGCGTTGAGACGGGCGGCGTGGCGCCGGGTGCCGGGACGGCGGGAACGGGCGCCGTGACGGCACCGGGGTCGGTCTTGGCGTGGGTCATCGTCATCACCTCCATTTCGTCAGTGGTATCAGATGTCGGATTCTGCCGCTTCCCATTTCTTGCGAAGTTGCGGAGGTCGTATTCTGGATTTCACCACACCTTGACTTCCCCCCCACCCTCGGGGATAGTTCCCTGTGGAGGTCCCACCGCTCATGCAGGCTTCTTTCCCCAACCATCCCCTCATCACGGTCGTGCTGACCATTCTGCTTCTGAATGGGTCTGCGGCCTGTGTGGAAAGCAGGAAGACCGGTTCGACCACGCCGGCCGCGACCGGTCCGGAGACCTCCGTGGAGACTGCTGGAGGTTCCCCGCAGACAGACACCGACGCGGAGCCCCCGGCACCCCGTCCGACCGGGGAGGTCGCGCGGGTCGAGCCCACGCCGGTTGCGACCGGTTCAGGCAGCCTCTCCTCCGAAGAGCAGGCCCTGCTGGACCATCACAACAGGGTTCGAGCGGATGTGAAAGTGGCCGCGCTGACCTGGTCCGACAAGCTCAAGGGGGTGGCTGCGGCCTGGGGGCGGAAGCTCGTCGACAAGGGCTGCGTGATGGAGCACTCCCGGGGCTCGGGGTATGGCGAGAACCTGTTCATGGGATCGGCCGAGTATTTCACCATGGAGGACGCGGCGAAGTCCTGGGAGAGTGAGAAGAAGTTCTACACCGGCGCGCCCCTGGACGGCTCCAACTGGTACAAATCCGGGCACTACACCCAGATGGTGTGGAGCAAGACCA
Organism: Deltaproteobacteria bacterium HGW-Deltaproteobacteria-22; assembly: GCA_002841825.1. GTDB lineage: Bacteria > Myxococcota_A > Polyangia > HGW-17 > HGW-17 > HGW-17. Next base: position 15,090 of record PHAZ01000088.1, read on the forward strand.
CCGAGGTCGGCTGCGCCAAGGTCACGTGCAAGGGCAGCCTCATCGTCATCTGCAACTACAATCCTCCCGGCAATTTCATGGGTCAGAAGGCGTACTGATCGTGGGGCGCGTTCTGGGTCACGCGATCAGGCCGTAGGTGAAGCCGGCCGTCGTGGAAAGCACGATGACCAGGGCCACGTAAACGACGGTCTTCTTCGTGCCCATGACCGACCGGATCACGAGCATGCTCGGCAGCGACAGGGCGGGGCCGGCCAGCAGCAGGGCCAGCGCGGGTCCTTCGCCCATGCCGGAGTCCATCAGGCCCTTGAGGATGGGCACCTCGGTGAGCGTCGCGAAGTACATGAAGGCGCCGGCCACCGAGGCGAACAGGTTGGCGAAGATCGAGTTGCCGCCCACGGCGCTCTCGATCCAGTGGTTCGGGATCACGCCGTGGTCCGTGCCGCCGGGGCCGCCCAGCAGGAAGCCGGCCACGAGCACGCCGCCCAGCAGCAGCGGCAGGATCTGCAGCGCAAAGGTCCACGAACTGTCGCCCCAGTCCTTGACCTCGTCCTTGCGGAACCACAGGACCAGCGACAGCACCGTCAGCGCAGCGAACGCGCCGGAAAGAATCCATTTGGCCTTGAAGATCGCGACCCAGATTCCGGTCTCATCGGCCGCGGGCCTGCCCCAGTTGGCGAACACCAGGAAGCCGATCATGGAGGAGACAAAGACGACGTCCTGCCACAGTTTGCGGGGGGTCTCCCCGTCCGAGGGAAGCACGGTCGTCTGCCGCGCCTGCTCTTCCCTGCGGAAGATCAACTCCATCAGCACGCCGATGACGACGGCGAAGACGACAGCGCCGATGGCGCGCGCCAGACCGAGCTTGGGTCCCAGCACGCGGGCGGTGAGCACGATGGCCAGCACGTTGATCGCCGGTCCCGAGTACAGGAACGCGGTCGCCGGTCCCAGGCCCGCCCCGCGCTTGTAGATCGACGCGAACAGGGGCAGCACGGTGCACGAGCACACGGCGAGGATCGTCCCGGAGACGGCCGCGATGGGGTAGGCGACCAGCTTTTTCGCGCCCGCGCCCAGGTACTTCATGACCGCCGCCGAGGAGACGAACACGCTGATGGCGCCGGCGATCAGGAACGCCGGAATCAGGCACAGGATCACGTGCTCGCGCGCATACCACTTCGCCAGCGCCAGGCTCTCGTAGATCGCGCCCACGAAGCGGCCGGAGTCCAGCGGCAGAAACCAGATGCCGAGAAACACCGTGATCAGCAGAAACAGTTTTTTCAGTTCACTCATGCCTCACCCCCGCCCGGTATTACTAATCCGTCGCACGGCGATGTCAATCACTGTTTCGCATTTATGCGAAATTTGCAATTGTTTGGAATGAGAGGCTTCGGGCGACTAGAAGGAGATGCTGGTGAAGCCCTGGAGGGTCAGGGCGTTCTGCGCATCGTCGACCTGGATGTACTTGGTGGAGAGCCAGCCGGCGCTGAGGCCGAAGGTCATCGGACCCTTGGTGATGGCGACGCCGCCGTAGGTGTAGGTGTTCTTGACGGGGGAGTTCGCGATCACGATGTCATCCTCGTCGACGACGCTGCGGCCCATGCCCAAAAACGTCCAGAAGCCGCAGGGGAAGGTGACCTTGAGGTCTCCGAAGTAGCCGATGGCCTTGGTCGGGGTGACGTCGGCGATGGCGTCGCCCACCTTGGTGAACTGGTAGCTCTGGAGGATGCCGCCCCAGAACATGCCGGTGGCCTGGCCGTAGCTGTATTCGCCGGTGAGCTGGAACTTGATGCCGTGGAACTTGTAGTTGACCTGGCCGTCGATGGCGACGAACCAGGAGTCCATCTTGTCGTGGTCGAGGGCCACCAGCGCGTCGTACTCGGCCTGGGTGATGGTGGGGGAGCCGCGGAAGTCGAGCTTCTGGTAGGAGCCGGAGATGCCCAGCGTGGAGAAGTCGGAGTCCTCGCCGATGCGGAAGCCGGCACCCAGGCGGGCCTGCAGCAGGGGAATCAGCGAGGCCTCGCCGATGCCGGTGTTGCGCAGCTGGGTGCTCCTGGGGTTGTCGCCGCCCAGGGCCTGGCCGACCATGAAGCCGGTCTCGAGGCGGAAGTCGTCGCCGAAGGGCTTGTTGTAGAGCATCTTGGCCTGCGGTGTGCGCATCCAGAGGTTGCCCTGGGCCCAGCCGTTGAAGGGATCGAAGGTCGTCATGAACTGCGGGGCGGCGACCATCCAGTCGTTGCCGAAGCGCAGGGTCAGGTTGCCCTGCTTCATCTCGGCATAGGCCAGGCGCATGCGCAGCTGGCCCTGGCGGATGGACGTGCCGGAGTTGGGCAGGTTGCCGAAGAAGTCCACCTCGATCAGGGCGGAGGGATCGAAGTTCCAGGCCTTGGGACCGGAGAACTGCAGACGCAGGCGGGTGTCGCGGGCACCGAAGGCCAGACCGCTGTTGTTTTCATTGAAGGCGCCGGGGCTCCTCAGCAGGACGTAGGCCGGGGAGTCGATGCTGAAGACCTCGTCGCTGACATAGTAGGTGTTCAGGTGGACGTAGCCGTTGATCTTGAGCTTCCAGCCGGCGCCCAGTTGCAGGACGCTGTCGGCCGGGGTCGCGGGCAGGTCCAGTTGCGGCGTGATCGGCGTGATCGCGGGGGCCACGGGCGTGGTCTCGACGGGCTGGGGCGCCACGATGGGGACGTTGTCGGCGGGGACCACCGGGGTGACGGTGCCTTCCATGGGCGGCTGGGGTTCGACGACCGCAGGTGCCTCGGCCGGGGTGGCGTCCGTGGTGGGCGCGGCCACGGGGGCCGGAACAGGCGCGGGGGCGGGTTTGGCCGCCGGCGGCGTCGCGGGCTGGGGGTCCTGCGCGGCATGCGCGGACACGGGGAGCGCCAGGAGTAGACAGATGATGAGAGAAGACCAGAGTTTCATGAGCAAATCCTCCAGGTTAAGTTGGCGCATTCCTAACCGTTTCACATGAAATGTGCAAGGGAAACGTGCGTTTTTCACGAATTCAACGGGTGGTGACGGACAGGGGCCAGACCAGCGGCGGATCGCCGATCTGGCGGGCGTACAGCGTGGTTCGTCCGAGCACCAGCTTGACGTAGCGGCGGG
>PHAZ01000089.1 GCA_002841825.1 Deltaproteobacteria bacterium HGW-Deltaproteobacteria-22
TGGGAGATGCCAGCTTGGGAAGGGCGACGTGTTCCCGTCCGAGGCGGATGTTGGCCGCCTTGAACTTGTTGTCCGGCCGCGACAGATCGTGCGACGGACCCGTTGGCATGACGCCGGGAATCCCTTCTTCGTCATCGGATTCCGCTGGAAGGGCTTTTGTGTCCGTGGTCTTCGATGCCAGGAAGGTCTTGTCGTTTGTGGTTGGAGGCGTCACGGGCTCGGCGCTGGCCATCAGCACGTAAAAACCCGTGCCTGCACACAAAAGCAGGAGGACGCCCGAGAAAAGCCAGGCACCTGAAAGCAGAAGTGGACGGATTTTCATCTCGAATTCTTCCTTTCCAGCATCCGGCATCATAGTGAAAGTTCCGGAAAGTGCAACTGCGGACTTGATTTTCCCGTCGAATGTGTTCATCTCGTCGGGTTCAACTCCGGCCCTTCCCTGGGCCGCACCCGGAGGCCTTCGACGGCAGTCATGACCAAAGCGAAAGATTCCACCACCGGCGCCAAAAATCAACCGATAACGATGGAAAACTATTCCCCCGTCTACGGTCTGTTCGGCGACGATCCGCTGGCTCGCGATCGTTTTCTGGGAAAGTTGCGCGAATTGTTTACCGGAGCGGACCCGTCCGGCCTCAACCACGAGAAATTTGACGCCCAGGAATCACCCGCCGACGTGGTGCTGTCTGCGGCCCAGTCGCTGCCGATGTTTTCGACGGCCCGCTTCGTGGAGGTGCGCAACACCGACGCCCTCAACGCGGCCCTGCTGGAGCCATACCTCGCGTATCTGGCCGATCCGAACCCGACGACCTGTCTTGTCTTCATGGGCGAGAGCGTGGACAAGAAGAAGAAGTTCTTCAAGCTGCTCGAGGAGCGGGGCTACCTGCACCTGTTTGCCCGCGGAAACCGCGCCCAGATGATGGCCACGATCCGCGTCGAGCTCGAGACCGCGGGGCTGAAGTTCGATCCGGACGTTCCGGCGCTGCTGGTGGACCTGCTGGGCACCCAGGACCTGAGCCTGGCGCTGGAGAAGCTCAAACTGCTCAAGGCTGCAGATCTGAAGTCGAGACTGACCATCGAGGAGGTGTTCTCGGCCGTCGGCGACGGGGGCGAGGGCGCCGTGTTCACGTTCATCGACGATGTCTTCTCCCGGGATGTGCAACGCGCCTTCGAACAACTGATGCGCCTCAAGGAGGACCGTCAGCAGAGCCCGATCGCCATCATCGGCCTGCTGGCCCGCCAGCTGCGCGCGCTGGTGTTTCTCAAGTCCAACGAGACCCCGCCGGGCATCCCTCCGTTCCTGCTCGGGAAGCTCGGTGGCCTGGCCCGCGGCTTCACCTGGAAGCAGTTGTTCGAGTGGCATAGTGCACTGCGCGACGCGGACCGACGTTGCAAGAGCTCCCGAGCCGAGCCGTGGCTCGTCTTCGAGGCGCTGCTGCTGTCCTTTTTCGTCACCAAACCGCAGAAATAAATAGACATGAACCGCAAAACACGCGGAGAGAGCTTTTCAGCCGGGGGTCAGTAGAGCGGGGCGACTTCATCGCCGGGGGTGCCCGCCATCTGCTGGGCTTCGATCAGCGGAGACTGCAGATGCAGATAGCATGCCGGTTCGCAGGTCTCGCGGATGAACGCCAGCAGCATCTGCAGCGAGCGGTCCAGCGGGCGTGAGACCCGCAGGACCGAGACGCCCCGGCTCTCGCGGGCGGTCACGCGCTTGTCGAGCAGGTTGTCAAACCGGTTCTGCTTCTCCTCGAGGCGGTGCAGAAACGGCAGCAGGCCGAACCGCCGCAACGTCTTCATCTGCTCTTCATCCTGAAGCCACACCAGACGATGGTAGAGGACCGTGGTGTCGGAGAGCAGCGCGCCGACGATGAAGTCGATGGGGTGGATCTGCTGCAGGATGCGGTCGGCTTCCAATCGTGCGTCCTCATCCTCCGGACAAATCTTGTTGGCCTGCAGAATCATGATCATGGCCCGGTAGGCGTTGTCCCGGTGTGCCTGGACCTCCTCGAGCTCCTGCATGTACAGGTCCTGCTCCGAGGGCGCCTCCAGGATGGCCTTCAGTTCGTTCGCACGCTCCTCGACCTGATCGGCCAGCAGGTTGGCGGCCGTGTTGTCGGGCAGGTTCTCGCGAATCAAGGCGACGATCTGAAGGCCGGCGAGGACCTTCGCCTGCGAAGAAAGGGATCCAACGTTCGGCTCCATGCCAACACCTCCAGCCCGGCCTGTTGGTCGCGGGGCAGAAGTGATTTTATATCAGAAGAGGTGGGATGGTTCACGCTTTTTCTGCGTGAGATCTATTTCTTGCGGTCGGGGTCGCCCAGAAAGCGCATGAGCTTTTCAACGACCACGTCCAGCGCGATCTTGTTCTCGCCGCCCTCGGGAATGATGAGGTTGGCCCAGCGCTTGGAGGGCTCGACGAACTGCAGGTGCATCGGGCGCACCGTGCTGTAATACTGTTCGCGGATCGACGCGAACGAGCGGCCGCGCTGGTCCATGTCACGGCGGATGCGGCGGAACACGCGGATGTCGGCGTCCGTGTCCACGAAAATCTTGATGTCGCAGGCGTTGCGGATGTGCTCGTCGGCCAGGATGAGGATCCCCTCGACGATGACGATCGGCGCCGGAATGATCCGCTCGGTGCGCTTTTCGCGCGAGTGCGTCACGAAGTTGTACACCGGCTTCTCGATGGGCTCGTTGGCGCGCAGGGCGTGCAGGTGGCGGACCAGGAGGGGGTTGTCCAGGGAGTCCGGGTGGTCGTAGTTCAACTTCTGGCGCTCCTCGATGGGCATGCCCTTGTGATCCTTGTAGTAACTGTCATGATCGATGAGAACGGCGGAGCCCTTGGGCAGCTGGTGCATGATGTTGCGGGCGATGCTGGTCTTTCCGGAACCGGTTCCGCCGGCGACGCCGATGATGAGGCATTTCAGCGCGGTCATCTCTGTCCTTTCAGGACGCTTACGTCCTCCTAGGACGCCACCTGGGCGTCAAAGGTCTTCTGAACGGTTTGTACGGCTTTACCGTGAAGCTCCAGCAGTTCTTCCTGCGTGAGCGTACGCTCTTTGTGTGCCAGGTGCAACCGGAACGAGAGGCTCCGGCGATCGGGGAACTTCGGGCTCTCGTACACGGCAAAGCACGTGACATCGCGGGTGATCTCGGGTGCAAGATCGCGCAGGGCGCGGATGATGTCGTCGGCGGAGACCGTCTTGGGTACCAGCGCCGTGAGGTCATATTCCATCCCCGGGAAGCGTGGCAGCGGCGAGAACGGGACGACCACCTTCGGCTGGGCTGCAATGGCGTCGAGATCGATGCAGGCCATCACCACGACGCTCTCGAGCCCTAGTTCGCGCCGAACCATCGGATGCACCTGGGCGATCCAGCCCACCGGGGCCCCGCCCAGGGTCACGCTGGCGCAGCGCGCAGGGTGTGCCACGGGAGGCGGTTCAATGAGCTTGGCCACGGCAGCGCTTCCGCGCTCCTGTGTGCGAAGGCCGCGCAGCACGGCGTCCTTCATCTGAAAGAACAGGGTCGTGTCGGAGATGTCGGCGTGGCGATCCGACAGCACAAGCCCGGCCATCCGGGGCTGGGAAAGCCACGGTTCCCGGGCAGAAGGCGTGGCCGCCGGATCCGGGAGGTACACGCGGCCGAACTCCGCAAGACGCTGGCGGGATTCACGCCGCTCGTTGCGGATCACTGCCGCCAGCAGGTTCGGGAACAACGAGGTGCGCAGGACCGGCTCCTCCGTGGAGATGGGGTTCTCCATCCAGAGATGCGCGTCGGGGTCCATCCTGCAGCCGCGCACGTCCTCAAGGCGGTTGAAGGAGTATGTCATGGCTTCCAGGAAGCCGCTCTCCGAGCACAGTGCCTCGCGCAGGCGGCGCACGACCGACCGGATCGGCAGCGTGAAGGGCCTGGCCATCGCCACCGACGGCAGGTGCGCCTCGATGTTGTCATAGCCGTGCCAGCGTCCGACCTCCTCGACGAGGTCCTCGGGAATGCCGATGTCCTTGGTGGCGCGGAAGGTCGGCACCGTGACGGTGAGCTCTTCGCCGTCGCGGGCAACCGTGAACTGAAGGCGTTCCAGCACCTCGGCCACCTGCGCGGCCGTGATTTCCATACCCAGGCGGCGTTTCACGAACTCGCCATTGATGTGGATGATTTTGGGTGCAGGCGGGGCCGGGAACACGTCCTCATAGCGCGAGGAAACCCGCGACCCGGGGATGTTCGTGAGCACGAGGTCGGCGAAGTACAGCGACGCGTCGCGCACCAGGTGCGGGTCCAGGCTCTTCTCGAAGCGGGCAGAGGAGTCGGTGCGCTCCTGCGTGCGCACGGCGGTCCTGCGGATGGTGCCGGCGTGGAAGTTGGCGCTCTCGAGCACGATGCGTGTGGTGTCGTCGGCCACCATCGAGTTTTCGCCGCCCATGACGCCTGCCAGCGCCACGGGCTTGCGCGCGTCGGCGATGACCAGGTCGCCTGCGGTGAGCCGGTGGGCGCGGCCGTCGAGGGTGGTGAAGGGTTCGCCTTCGGCGGCGCGCCGGATCACGATCGTGTCACCCTCGAGCTGGCGGCGGTCGAACGCGTGCAGCGGGTTGCCCACGGTGAGCATGGTCAGGTTCGTGAAGTCAACGAGGTTGTTGATGGGACGCTGGCCCAGGCGCCACAGGAGAATCTGCAGCCAGAGGGGCGAAGGGCCGATCCGGATGCCTTCCATCGAGTAGCACGAGTAGCGAGGGCACAGGTCCGGCGCCTCGTCACGAACGGCGATGTCCGCCTCCGCGGTGAACGTCACGTCCGGCGCGCGCCAGGTGAACGGGCGGCGGCACATCGCGGCGATCTCGCGGGCCAGGCCCACGTGGCCCCAGCAATCCGGGCGGTGGGTCAGGCTCTTGTTGTCGATGTCCCACAGGACGTCGTCGAAGGCGGGGGCGGCGGCCGACAACAGTGTGCCCGGCGCGATCGCGTCGGGAACCTCGATGACGCCGGCATGATCGTCGCCGATGCCCAGCTCCGCAAAGGACACGAGCATGCCCCGGCTGGGCACGCCGCGGATCACGGCCTCTTGCAGCGTGGTCGGGGCGCCGTCCTTGCCCACGATGACCGCGCCCTCGTCGGCGAACACCGAGAGCAGCCCCGGGCGCACGTTGGGCGCACCGGAGACGATCTCGCGCGGGGTTCCGCCGCCGTCGTCGATGGTGACGATCTGCAGCTTCTCGGCCTGCGGGTGCGGCCGGCAGGCGACGACCTTCGCGATCTTCACCCTGGACAGCGCCTCGGCGCGCGCCTCGCCCGTCAGCGCGGGGTCGGGCACGCCCACGCGCAGGACCTCGTCGATCTCGGCCACGCCGAGCGTGAAGCGCAGGGAGATGCCCACGGCATCGATGTCGCCGACCTCGGCGAAGCGGGAAATCCAGCTCCAGGAAACCTTCATCGCGCACCTCCTTCGGGGAACTGACGCAGAAAGCGGGGGTCCGCACCCATGAAGTGCGTGATGTGGGATATCTTGTAGCGCATCATCGCCAGGCGGGACAAGCCCAGGCCGAACGCCCATCCGACCCACTTTTCGGGATCCACGCCGCCTGCGCGCAGGACGTTCGGGTGCACCAGGCCGCAGGGCAGCAGCTCGACCCAGCCGCTGTGCTTGCACACCGAGCAGCCGGCGCCGCCGCAGTTCATGCACCGGATGTCCAGCTCGAAGCCGGGCTCCACGAAGGGGAAGAACCCGGGTCTGAGCCGCACGGTCACCTCCCGCTCGAAGATGGTCTCGAGCAGCACCTTCATGATGGCGATGAGGTTCGACACCGACAGTTCGCGGTCGATCATGAGCCCTTCGACCTGATGGAACGTGTGCTCGTGACTGGCGTCGGTGCGCTCGTACCGGAACACGCGGCCGGGGAAGATCGCCCGCAGCGGCAGCGGATACTCGTGCATGGCGCGCACCTGCCCGGGGGACGTGTGGGTCCGCAGCAGGCAGCCGTTCTTCAGCCAGAAGGTGTCCTGCATGTCACGCGCGGGATGGTCCGCCGGGATGTTCAGCGCATCGAAGTTGTAGTGCTCGGTCTCGACCTCGGGGTAGTCGAGCACGATGAATCCCATCTGCTCGAAGGCTCGCTCCACCCGATCGGCGATGATCGAGACAGGGTGCCAGGTCCCCGGCTGCGAGGGCAGGGGGATCCCCGGCAGCGTCAGGTCGAAGCCGGTCTCGGCCAGCTCGCGGTCCAGCGCCTCGCGTTCCAGTTGCCCACGGCGCCCGGCGATCATTTGTTCAATCGCAACCCGTGCGTCATTGACGGCCTTGCCCATGGCCTTGCGTTCCTCGGGGGCCATCCCGCCCAGGCTCTTGAGCAGGGCCGTGACCTCACCCTTCTTGCCCAGGTATTGCACCTCGGTGTCACGCAGGACATCGGCGGTCGCGGCCGCCGTAACCTCGGCTTGCGCCTTTTCAACCAGTAAAGTGATGGAATCCGACATAGGTACTCCTTATCTGAAATCCCGCGCGGGATATTGCCAGACGAGCGGCAAAAAGCAACGATCCATTGCGTCGATAAAACTTTTTATCCTGCCCTGTAACCGATGGTCACGGGTTTCGGGGAGGCATGGCACAAATGTCACGGTCGGTTGTGACGGAGCGCACGCCGGAAAGGGGAAGCCATGATTTTTCGGGGTCCTGCCAACTTTTTTCAGGGCTTCTGCAGGTCTTGGCACACCGCTTGCGAATCATTGCGACCGGAAGCGAGGTGAACCATGACCAGTACCGTGAAACACATTGATTTTCCCACGTTGATTCGTCGGCTGTCCCCGTTCCGCACGCTCTCGAGTGACGCGCAGGCCGACATCGAACAGCGGTTCGCCTATCGCCGCTACCCCGCCGGCACCACGATCCCGGGCGCCGCCCAGAACACTGGCGAGCTGCTCCTGATCCGCTACGGCAAGGCCAAGGTCGTGATCTCCGGCGCCGGCGAGAACCAGGAGAAGCTGGTGCTCCACGTGCTGGGCGCGGGCGATCTGTTCGGCAAGCCTTTTCCGATGGATCAGGGCCCGGTACCTGCCGATCTGGAGATCATCGACGAGGTCGGTGCCCTGGTGCTCACCCGCGATGCGCTGACCGCGCACCTGCGCCGCTTCCCGGCGACGTCGCTGGTGCTGCTGCGCATGCTCTCGGAGCGCCTTGAGGAGACCTACGAGGCCATGGCGTGCCTGAGCCTGGGCGACGTCGAGGCCCGTCTGGTGCGACTGCTGACCCGGCTCGCGAAGAAGGAAGGCCGCCGCGTCCCCGAGGGCTTCCTGCTGCCGGCCGCCCACACGCAGACCGACATCGCCTCGATGATCGGTGCCCGGCGCGAGACCGTCTCCCGCCTGCTCACCCAGTTCGCCCACGACGGCCGCATCGTCCGCCTCGGCCGCGCCATGATCCTCGTCGCCTGAGGGTTTCTTGCTCGAAATCAGTTTTTAAATCAATTCAAATCCATGAGAAAGTTTAAGGACGTGTTCTCGACACCCGGAAGTTTTTCGGCTTCATTCTGTTTTTCCCTCACTTCGGAGAGCTTGCCATGGCAATCACATTCCATGAGCCATATCCCCATGTCAGGGATTTCCTGGATTAGGCGCACGCCCAACTTCTCAGCCATCAATTTCATCTTTTCGGATGAAGGAAAAGGCTTCCTGGAAAAGACGATGAACTGGTTCGGCATGTAGTAGTCGCTATCACTGTCGGCCCGATCCCGGTGTTCTTTCCAGAGACCGTCGAGCTTGGGGTCCGGCTCGGCAGGCGCTATGGCGCTTGGCCGCCGGGGCCGCACTGCGCAGTTCGTCGAAGAGAACGCCAACATTGTGAAAAGAAGCAGGAAAAGCTGCAGGGAAAAAACGCGGGCGCAGGTCGCAAACAACATGCGCATAAGTTTAACATTTTTCTCATTCAACACAAGACACCAACCCACCGCGCGAATCGACGGATTCGCGGAGGCACCGCTGCGCTTACTATGATTCTAATTTGCATAAAGAACTAAGAAAAGGGGCGTTTTCAGACCCTGTGAATGCTATTTGGGGGGCGTTTTTCGCCCGTTGGGGTCCAGTTTGGTGCGGATGTATTTTCCTTTTATGATTATGGAAAACTAAGGTGTGGTCAGAAGTACCCAGCGAGGGTCGGCCCGCCTTGACTTCGCGCCGGGACCCGGAAATACTGCCCATCGGGTGAAGGCCTTGCGAACACTGACCATCGAAGTGAACGAAGCCCAGGCGGGGCGGACGATTCAGAGCCTGCTGGTGCGGGAGTTGAAGCTCTCGGCGGGGTTCGTCTCCAGCGTCAAGTTCCGGCCCGCGGGAATTGTGCTCAACGGTGTTCGGGCCCGGACCTCGGCGCGCGTGGTGGTCGGCGACGTTTTGTGTGTGGACGTGGGGGATCATCGGTCGGGGAGGCGCTCCTTCGAGCCGGTGGACATCCCGCTGGCGATCCTGTTCGAGGACCCGGACCTGCTGATCATCGACAAGCCGGCCGGGCTGCCGGTGCATCACTCGGGGCTGCGATCGGAGTCCCCCACGGTGGGGGACGCGGTCGCGTCCTATCTGGGCGCCGACGCCGTCTTTCACGCGGTGAGCCGGCTGGACCGGGGCACCAGCGGGGTCATGTGCCTGGCCAAGAGCGGCTACATCCACGACCGGCTGCGTCGCCAGCTCCACACGTCCGATTATCAGCGCGAGTACCTGGCTGTCGTAGTGGGCACGCCAGATCCGCCCGCAGGGGTCGTGGAGCTGGGGATCGTCCGGGAGACCGGACACAGCTCCAAGCGCCTGGTCTCGCCCGACGGCGCGGCCTCCCAGACGGAATACGAGACCATCACAGCCGGCGGCGGACTGAGCCTGCTGCGCGTCACACCGCGCACCGGCCGCACCCACCAGATCCGCGTGCACCTGGCGGCCATCGGCTGCCCCCTGGCGGGCGACTGGCTCTACGGCCGCGCCGACGACTCCCTCATCGCGCGTCCGGCGCTGCACTCGTCGGTTTTGCGCCTGAAGCATCCGGTCACGGGGGAGCGGATTTGCGTGGAGGCCAGGCTGTCTGAGGATTTGCGATTGCTGATCGGCCGCATCACGGATTGACACGGCCCTCGGAGAAGCGACCCCGCCGGGGTCGGGTGGATTAACCGGGTCTTTCCTCTTCACCAGGCATGAAGCGACCCTTTCCGGGTCGCCCCATGCCTTCGCTGGTCTGTACGCCTGCGATGCAGGCGCGTTCGTTCGCCCGCGATGCGGGCTGCGACGCAGGGAACGCGCGCAGCGGTTCAAACTTTGGAGTGCGGCCACTCGGGGCCGCGTCCTTTTCTTGCGTCCGACCAGTCCGATCGATCGGAGCGCTATTTCATCGGATCTTCGAGTTTTGGTGGGGTGCCGGTCGTGGCGGCGCTCTCCGCGGCCGCCTTTTCAGCTTCGGCGGCGGATTTGGCGCGGGCCTCCGCCTGATCGATCAGGTTTCGCAGGTCCGTGGTCAGTTCGCCGGCGTTGGGAGCGCCCGAGATGATCGTCGGGATCAGCGCGCGGGCCTCGTCGAAGCCGTCGGTGGCCATCAGCAGGGTGAACAGCATCTGGAGCGCCCACTTCGCGCCGGGGTAGGCCCCCGACAGGGCGCGTGCGTCGGGCAGCGCCGCCTGCATTGCGGCCTTGTCGCGGATCATCAGGGTGCCGACGAGGCGCAGATACCGGATCTCGGGCAGGTCCGAGGCGGGCAGGCCGGCCAGGGCAGCCTGGAGTTTCCCGGTGTCCTGGGCGCTGATCGCGACCGGGATCGCCAGCGGAGCGAAATCGGCATCGGCCTTTTCCAGCGCCTCCACCGCACCCGTGGGGGCGCCGTCGACGAACTGGATCAGCGCAGAGAACCCGGCCAGCCGGCGCAGGTCCTGTTCATGGGAAAAGGACCCCCCGGTGGCCTTCTGCTGCAGCATCTCGAATTCGGAGACGAGCGCTTCGGCGAGACCCCGGGCCTTGCGGTGCATCCCGAGGCATACATGTCCCCAGACAGCGGCGGCCTTGACCACGGGCAGATCCGGGGCCAGGTGGGCGGCGGCCTGCAGCCGCTGCGAGGCGTAGCGGGCGTCGTCATCGGAGGCCGTTCGCGGCTTGTCCCGGGGCAGGATCAGTTCCATCGGACGCTGCACGCACGACACCCGCCCCAGCGCCGTCTGCGACAGAACGACGGCGAGCACCTCGGGGCCCGACAGTTGCCGCGCCTCCGGTGTGCCTGCGTCGGTGCCGAAGGGCAGGATCCGCGTCGCCGGCTTTTCAAAGCCGTTCCCGAAAAGGGCGGTGGCATACAGGCCCAGGCCCCACGGGTGGGCCGACGTGCCGACGGGGACCCGCAGCAGGGAGATCGCGACGGGCTGGTTCAGGCGCACCGCCATGGCGTGGCCCAGCAGGGCCCACTCCAGCGGCGTGGCCCTGGGCGGTTGGTCTTTCAGCAATGCGGTGGCCAGCGCCTGGGGCATCAGGAACGGCCCCGAGGGCAGCCCCGGATTCACCAGCGGCTTGGCCGTGTCCTCCAGTCTCGCAAACACGGCGTCGGCCGAGCCGCCCCACTTCTTCACGAGATCTCCCACCGCGGCAGGGGCGGAGAAGGGGTTCTCGCCGGCCGGCAGATCCAGGCCGCCCGCTTCTTTGGCCCGCGCTGCGGCCGTGGCGAAGTCGTCGGGTGGCGATGCATACCTGGAGGACGACCGGGGATCCGGGCTCACCAGCAGCAGCACGATCATCGCAACACCCACCGCGATCACCGCGGCGCTGATGGCCATGATCAGCGCCAGACGGCGCGCGTTCTTCTCGGGACCGGAGGATTCTCCTGCCCTGGGCGCCTTCTCCTTTTCTACAAGGATGATCCCGTTGCGGCGCAGGCATTCCGGACAGCGGGCGCCGGCTTCCTCGTTCTCAAAGTGATTTCCACAGTTTGTGCAGACCCATTTCATGAGGTCTCCTCCCAGGCCCGGCGGGCGATCGCGTCGGCGCGGACATGGCCAATCTTGTATTTCACCCACACAGGAAGATCAAGTGTGCCTTCAGCGGCATGGCCAACGGATTCCACCCGTGCGTATGAAACCGCCGATTTGTCCTTTTATTTCAGCGGGTTGGATGCCGTTGTAGCAGGTTTGCAAGGTTCACGGAAAGCATAACCGTTCTGGACGGGGCGCTCTGTAAATAGATTTTCCCGTCGCTGCAGCGGGCATTTTCGAGAAGGGGGTTTTGTTCCCCTCACATTTGTTTTACACACAAGCGTTTCCCTGATCGGGAGCATCCCCTAGGAGTCGGCCATGTCCAACAGCAAACTTGTTTTCTCCCATGTTTTCAGTCAGCCGGACGTGCATCCGTTCGACGCCGTCACCTGGGAAAACCGCGATGCCGTCATCCTCGGCCGCGACCAGACACCGGTGTTCTCACAGAAGGACATCCGCGTGCCAACGACGTGGTCAGAGACGGCGTACACCATCGCCGCACAGAAGTATTTCCGCGGCAAGATGAGCTCTGAGCGCCGCGAGAAGGGCATCGACGACCTGATCCAGCGCGTGGTGACGACCATCGCGAAGTGGGGCCTCGACGATGGCTACTTCGATGCGCAAAACGCGAAGATCTTCGAGTATGAACTGTGTCACCTGATCCTGAACCAGGTCGGCGCGTTCAACAGCCCCGTGTGGTTCAACGTGGGTGTGGATCCGCATCCGCAGTGTTCGGCGTGCTTCATTCTGAAGGTGGAGGACAGCCTGCAGTCGATCCTTGAGCTGGCCCGCACCGAGGCGATGATCTTCAAGGGTGGATCGGGATCGGGCATGAACTTCTCGGCCGTGCGTTCCTCCAAGGAGGAGCTCTCCGGTGGCGGCCGCGCGTCGGGCCCGGTCAGTTTCATGAAGGGCTTCGACGCCTTCGCTGGCGTGATCAAGAGCGGCGGCAAGACACGCCGCGCAGCAAAGATGGTCATCCTCAACGTCGATCATCCCGATGTCGTGGAGTTCATCCGGAGCAAGATCACCGAGGAGGACAAGGCGCTGGCGCTGGTGCGCGAGGGCTATGACGGTTCCTTCGACGGCGACGCCTACGCCTCGGTGTTCTTCCAGAACGCCAACCACAGCATCCGCGTGACCGACGATTTCATGCAGGCCGTCGAGGACGACGCGATCTGGGGGCTCCGGGCGGTGACCAACGGCGAGGTACTCCTCGAGATGCCTGCGCGCGAGATCTGGCGCCAGATCTCCACGGCTGCCCATCGCTGCGGCGACCCGGGACTGCAGTTCCACGACACCGTCAACCGCATGCACACATGCCCGTCGCACGGCGCGATCAACGCGAGCAACCCCTGCTCGGAGTTCATGTTCCTCGACGAGAGCGCCTGCAACCTGGCCTCACTGAACCTGCTGAAGTTCCAGACCGCCGAAGGGACCTTCGACTGCGACCGGTTCCAGCGCGCGGTGGAGGTGTTCATCACCGCCATGGACATCATCGTGGATCGCGCGTCGTATCCGACCGACCGCATCGGCGCCAACAGCCGCAAGTTCCGCCCGCTGGGACTTGGCTTCACCAACCTCGGCGGCCTGCTGATGACACTTGGCCTGCCGTACGACAGCGACGAGGGTCGCAACCTGGCCGCACACATCACCTCATTCATGACCGCGACCTCGTTCCTGCACTCGGCGCGCCTGGCATCGACGCGGGGTGTATTCGAGGGCTTCGAGGGCAACGATGAGGCCGTGCAGCGCGTGCTCGGACAGCACGCCGAAGAGGCCGCCAAGCTGGCGCGCATGCCCCGCACGGGCGTCCTCGGTGATGCCTCAGATCGTGTGTGGGCCGAGGTGGTGCGCACTGCGCAAGCCACGGGCATCCGCAACGCCCAGGTGACGCTGCTGGCGCCCACGGGCACCATCGGCTTCATGATGGACTCCGACTCCACCGGCATCGAGCCGTTGGTGGCGCTGGTGATGTACAAGCAGCTCGTGGGCGGCGGCAGCCTGCGCATGGTCAGTTCGTCGGTGCCGCAGGCGCTGACCTACCTGGGCTACTCCGAGGAGCAGAACTACGCGATCATGGAGCACCTGCAGAAGACCGGCGGCATGGAAGGCGCCCCGTACCTGCACGAGGAGCACCTGCCGGTGTTCGACGCCGCGCTGCGGCCGTCGCAGGGCACCCGCACCGTGCACTTCCGCGGACACATCGACATGATGGCCGCGGTTCAGCCGTTCCTCTCGGGCGCCATCTCCAAGACCGTGAACGTGCCCGCCAACACCGACGTCGCCGAGATCGCCGACATCTACATGGACGCGTGGAAGAAGGGCCTCAAGAGCATCGCGCTGTACCGCGAGGGCAGCAAGGGCACAGCGCCCCTGTCCACGGCCCCGCCCAAGCCTGAGTCAGCCTCCGGGCAGGCAGCCGGTGCGGCGCCGGCCTCCGACAAGCCCCAGTTGAAGCGCAAGCGGCTGTCCGCAGAGCGCTACTCGCTGACCCACAAGTTCGAGGTCGGCGGTCACGAGGGCTATGTCACCGTCGGATACTACAACGACGGGACCCCGGGCGAGGTGTTCATCGCCATGGCCAAGGAGGGCTCGACCATCTCCGGCCTGATGGATGCGTTCGCGATCAGCATCAGCGTGGCGTTGCAGCACGGCGTGCCCCTGCAGTTGTTCTGCGAGAAGTTCATGCACACCCGCTTCGAGCCGTCGGGCATCACCTCCAACGCCTCGATACCGCTGGCCTCGTCGCTGCTGGATTACCTGTTCAGGTGGCTGTCGATCCACCATCCCCACGGCGTC
>PHAZ01000090.1 GCA_002841825.1 Deltaproteobacteria bacterium HGW-Deltaproteobacteria-22
TGCCCGTCAGGAAGGAGCGCGCGACCGCCGGGGCGGCCTCGGCATCGTCGGAGGCCCGGTACTGGGCCTTGCGCAGCAGCACGTTCCCGGAGACGGGTCCCTGCACGCGGGCCAGGAAACGACCGTACTCGCTGAGGAAGGTGAGCCCCACCTGCTTTTCGGCGCAGAAGCCCATCAGCGGAGGACTGACCAGCACGTTGCCGAAACACACGATGCCGGCGATGGACAGCACCGGCACCCGCAGCTTGATCTCCTTCTCGACGCGCACCACCACGGCCTCGGACTCGAGGTGCAGGTAGGCACCCTGGGTGGTGACGAACAGCGTGTTCAGGTGCTTCTTCATGGGTCCCCCTTCAGGCAGGCGGCCAGATAGCGACTGCCCTCCTTCGGACTCTGGGTCTTTTTAGGCAGGCACCACTCGTTGAGGCTGCAGCTCTCGCATGCCTTGGTGTAGACCGCCGGCGGGGTGACGCCGGTCTCCACGATCTCGCGGAAGCGGGCCACGGCCGCCTCGGTCTTGGCGCGCAGCGCGGCGTCGAAGACCACCACTTCGCGCTTGCGCGTCTTGCCGTAGAAGATGGCGCCCAGGGGCACGGCCATCGAGTGCATCTCCTCCAGGCACAGCGCCTGCGCGCACAGTTGCACGCGGTCGCAGTCGTCGAGCTTCCTGGCGCCGCGCTTGTACTCGACAGGATAGGGGACGGCGCCCTCCCACTCCACCAGGTCGGCGATCCCGCGCAACCCAAGCCGGAGCGACACGACCGGCACGTCGAAGGTCTGGCGCCGGGCGCCCCGATCGAAGCGGCCCCCGGCGTCGACCTTCTCATGAAGGATGTGCCCCTGCGCGGTGAAGAAGTTCTCCTGCCACAACCGCTCGACGTGGATCAGGGCCACCTGCCGCTCGCAGAACACGACGTGCTGCAGGCCGGAGATCATGAGACAATCGTCGGAGTCATACATCGCAAGCCTTTGCGGTTACAGCATCTCGACGAGCTCGACACCACCGGGGATCTCGCCTTCCAGCTTGACCTCATAGTCCTCGAAATCCCGCGGCGGCAGTTTTCCGTCTCCCTTGCGCGCGATCTTCACCAGCTCGAACAACTTGTGGGAGGGGGCGTTTCCGAACTCACCGGCGTGCCGGAAAACGAAGAGCTTGCGCGAGACCATGTGCCCGCGGGCCGCGCTGTGGTCGTGCTCGAACATGTTCTTCAGGGCGTCCCATAGAAGGTCCAGATCCTCCTGTCCGAAGCCGGTCTGCCTGGCCAGCGGCGCGGAAATGAAGCCGTGGCAGCGGTACAGACCGTAGGGCACCGTGAACTTGCGGCCCATGGTGCGGTTGTCGCCCTGCTGCTTCTCGGCCTCGGCCTCGGTGGCCACCGCCATGCGGGTGATGCTGTGCTCAAGCGTGACGACCTGGTCGATGCTGCGGGAGAAGGTCAACTGCACGGGGCCCCGGACCTGACCGGCGTTTTTTCCTGTGGACATGACTGCACCGAAAGTCCGAATGTCGAAATACCTGGAACACATATACTGACGTGCATGCTCGGTTTTGTCTCCCTTTTCCTTGCTTTTGACGCTCTCCTGTTCATGCGCTTCGTCAATCAGGTTGTTCAGTATGGCCTTCTCCTTGATGAAGATGTCGAAGGGGTCCTTTGCCCCCTTGACCATCTGCACGTAGTTCCTGACCTTGCGCTTCAGGCAAACGTCGGTCACAAGGCCGTTCCCTGTCTCAGGGTCCACGCGGGGCAGGTTTCCGGCGTCCGGATCACCGTTGGGGTTCCCGTCCTTCACGTCGAACAGCAGCACGAAATCATAACGGTTGTTGATGCTCTGGCTCATCTTGTCTCTCCTTTATTCCTTGCCTTCGGATTTGGTGAATAACGCTTGACGCTGGTGGTAGTAGCCGACGGCGAACCGGCCCTGGTCGGGCATGCCCAGATGCGGCGGGAAATCGTCGATCCCCTGCATGATCTCGGAGACCATGCGCTCCAGGTTGACGGCACGGCCCCGGTTCTCGAGCTTGCTCACGTGGTGGTTCTTCAACTTCATCAGGTGCGGGAAGGCGGTGACCGGCGTCCCCGAGGCCGCCCCGTAGAAGCGGTCCCGGATTGTCGCGTTGAGTCCGGGGCTCGCCTCCTCCTGGATCTTCTCCAGCACGGCGAAAAGTCGCCCCAGTCGATAGCCGATGTTGATGTTCTCGTGATCCAATGCCATGGAAACCTCCTTTTCATCTCTATGTAAATATCTCGACTCACGATTGAGTATCGCCTTGATCAGTGCCACCCGGGGATAGGTGACGTTCCCCATCTCACTGCCTTGCTCGGCCCGACACCGTCTGATGATGGCTCCCAGCAGGGCGCGCGGGTAGGGTGTACCCTGAACGATCGCACGCATCAACTCGCCGGCGAGATTCGGAGGGATGTTCTCCGACTTGCCCTGCGGTGCGATGGAGATCAGCAACCTGAAGAGGGACAGGTGTTCCGGTTGTCGTGAACCATGAACGAGCTCCAGATCGTCGAAGTGACGCCGGATGTTGCGCGCGATCTCACCCACCGTTCCGGCATGCCAGAACCGAACGGAGATTCGCGCAGCGTTGGGTGAAAGTCCAAGGATGTAGAATCTGGTCACATCCTCGTCGAGGGGGCGCTGTCCGGTCTCCGGGGACCGATACAAGGCCCTCAGAGCCCGAGCCGAGGCCTCCGGACTCTCCTTGCTGGGCTCCTTCAGGATGTTCGCCAGGACGTCTTCGAGTTCATTCCCCTCGGCGCCCCAGAACACGACCGTGGCATCGGCCAGACTGAACTTGTTGTTCGACTGCTTTCCCAGGAGCTCATTGAGCACTTGGGCATACTGGAATGCGGCCAGCTTGGAGACCGGGGCGTTGAAGCTCTGCTCTTTCCCGTAGGAGTCGTAGCCGCTGTTGCGTTGGAAACCGACGAGCTTGCCGCTGCTGTTTCCTCCGGGAACCGGGGTGCGAAGATGAACCCGTGCCAGTTGGCCCCGCAGACCGGTGACCAGGCAGAGGCCTTCGATCACCTCTCCGGTGGCGTCACCGCCGTCGGACTCCTCACCGCCGCCGGCGTCTTTCTCGGACACGTATGCACGCACCGCCTTACTCGAGCAGACTAGATCGGTCGAACCCTGCAGTCGGAAACTCAGCCTGCATCCGGCGATCTTTTCGCACTCCTTCCAGAGCGGGTGTGACAACAATTCCTGATAATCATCCTTCTGCAGGAACCTCCACACCGCCTGAACGCCTGCATCGTTGGAGAACCGATCAGCGAGCGCGGACACATCGGCACAGAAGGTGCCATGCTGGCGTTTGGCCATCTCCTGGTCCTTGGGTTCTTCGGTTTTCGGAACGCCAAGCACATAGCCGGTGTGATCCCAGAGCAGATTCGCCTTCATCCAGCCGTTCCGGCCCGTCCGGCTCTGCTCCTGGGGAACCTGGAACGCGCGGCCAATCAACTTTTTCCCCACTTTCTCCCGCGTGTCGTGCAACCCCATGAACCGGCCTTCCCTGTCGAGTTCGATCAGGAAGGGGATTTCCAGACGCTGGAAACCGGGAGGCACCACCTTCCCTTCAGTTTCCAGCCGCTTGAAGTACTCCACCAGCGCCTGCAGGATCATTGCAGCACCTCCTTCGAGCCTGGCAGCGGCACCCACAACACGCCGCGCTCCAGTTTTACCCGGAAGAAGGACGCGCGGCAGCCGGGGCCGCAGTGATGAACGTGATCCTTGTCCGAGGAGGCGTCATGAACGATGTCGAAGAGCAGCAGTCCCAGCTCGGGGGATTCATCTATGGGCGAAGGTGCTTCCTCGTTCTGACCGATCAATTCAAAATGCGCGGAGAACTCTCGGCAACCAAGATATGGCTGGTTAAAGCACTGCCCCGCACCGGCGCGACGCAAGAACATCTCCTGGAACTTCACCAGGTTGTCCTGCGGACCTGCGCGATCGGTCAATTCCAGATGGGCGTGAATGATGTAGGCCACCTCCCGCAGCAGCATCCCGGCCTTCTGCTGTCGGGCATCCTCAATGTAGACGCCCTCGGATCTCGGCGACATCAGTTGCCCCACCTCATTGCGACGAACGGACTCCCAGCGGATGGGGTTGAGCACGTCGATTCGCTCGACCACCCAGCGGATCGCCGGCTTCCACAGGATCGCCTCCAGAACACCGCGGGCGGCCGAGGGCGTCATGACGTCATAGGAGACTCGCTCGACCTTGAGCTCTGGCCTGGTGAAGCATGCATTCTCCCCCCACACCTTCAATCTGAACGGCTTGGTCTTGGGTACGGTTTGGTTCATCTTCCCTCCATGGTTCTATGAGATGATCAGGTCTTCCGGGTCATACACGCAGGAAAGGTCCGGGCACAGGCCCAGATCCTCCCGATACAGGCCAGCCTGCTCCTGGACGTAGATGCCGGGGTGCACCTCGACAATGGCGTGTTCGCGTAGCAGCCGCCCGTGAACGGTCTTCGGGATGTTGACGACATAGCGCTGCAGCTTCCGCAGCAGCCAACGGTCCGGGGGTCCCTGCCTCAGGCAATGGATCCACTTCCCCCCGTCTCGCCAGTTCACGATCACTGGAAGTTGCGCGTTGGAGTCGATCAACCGGAACTTCTCGGCCGCTGTGCGGAACTGGATTCGGATTTCCCGTTCATTGGGCAACAAGGAAATGATCCGCTCACGGTCGAGACGATCGCCCCGGAGCCAGTACAACTGCCCGAAAAACTCGCGGAAACGCTCCGGAGCCAGGCTTCGTTCACCGTGCTGGGTCATCATGGAACGCCCAACCTCGGCGGCCTGGCGCAGAATCCCGACGGGGGTCTTGCTCGGAGGCTCGAAGACGTGGACATTCCCTGCCTCCAGTCTACCCTCGCGGTTGCATCGGCCGGCGGCCTGGGCCACCGAGTCGAGCCCGGCGACGGCCCGATAGACGACCGGGAAATCGAAGTCGACGCCCGCCTCCACGAGTTGGGTGCTCACGACCTGCGTGGTTTCGCCATCTTTCAAACGTTGCTTGATCTGAGCGATGCACTCGGAGCGGTGGGCGCCGCACATCAGCGCGGAGAGATGGAAAGTACCCACGGGCATCCTCTCCCAGAGGGCACGGGCGTCGTCGCGTCGATTGACGATGCACAACACAGTCGGGTGAGCGGCCAGCTCGGCGGCCAGCTCCTCCCATGTCATGGGTTCCTTCAAGTTCCGCAACAAGGACAACCGGGTTCGCTCCAGCCGGCGGTAAAGGGAGAGCGGATCCGTCATGAGTTCGCGCACCTCCGGCAGTCCGTGGAAGTCGAAGTCGGCACCCTTGCGAGGCTCGAAGGCCGGCTGGGTGGCGGTCGAGAAGACGACCGAAACGCGGTAGTTCATCACCAGTTCCTGGAGTGCGAGCAGGATGGGGTTGAGGAAGTCAGGCGGCAGCAACTGGGCCTCGTCGAGGATCACCACGCTGCCGACGATGTTGTGAAGCTTGCGGCAACGACTCGTGCGGCTGGCAAAGAGGGACTCGAAGAACTGCACGGAGGTGGTGACGATGATCGGCGCGTCCCAGTTCTCAGAGGCCAGCCGGTTCGGCGCGTCCTCTGCCTCATCATCAGGGGAGTCAAGGTTGCTGTGGTGCTCCAGGACGTCATCACCGAAGATCCCCCTGAACTGGTCGGCCGTCTGTTCGATGATGCTGGTGTAGGGAATGACGTAGATGACACGTTCCAGGCCATGGGTCTGCGCGTGTCGCAGGGCGAAGGCCATGGAGGAGAGCGTCTTGCCTCCCCCGGTGGGAACCGTGAGTGAGAACAGCCCCTGCGGGTCCGGGGCGCGGCACTCGCATGCATCCAAAATCTCGGCGCGTACGGTGTTCACCTGGCTGGAAGGGGCGGTGGCGCACTTTTTTGCCATGTAGGGTTCGAACGCGGTGGACAACTCGGCGAGTGAGCGGTAGTGGCCGCGCCTGTCTGCACGGCCCGGAGCCATAAAGGCCTCGGTGTCCAGAAAGTCGGCGTCCACCAGACAGGAGAACAGCATTCGCATCCATATGGAAAGGGACATCTCCGTGCCCTTCCGGCTAAGGCTGCCTGACGGTGTTTTCATGGTGGGCGCGACCCCCTCCCGGGCGAACGTCTGGTCCCAACGGGGCTCCTCCAAAAGCCGCCGACGCAGGGATGCGTTCGATGATCCCTCATCTTCCCAGTCCGGCAATCCGGCGTGATGCCCGGCGACCAGATAAGCAAGGATGCGGCCGAGCAGGCCGAGCTTCTCGACGGCGTAGATGGCCCCATCGGTCGCATGGGGCCTCTTCGGAGCGCTTGAACGATGGTCTTCGTCCTCTTCGTTTCCAGCGCTGGCGCGGATGCGGGCCTGGAACTCCGCAGACGTCTTGCCCAGATCGTGCAGCAGGCCGGCGAGGCGGCCCCAGTCCTCACAGCCGAACTTGGCGGCGAATTGACCGGCCAGCTCCCCCACGTTGTGCAGGTGGTCCTCCAGCGTCTGCCATTGGCTCAGGTCGGAGACGCCGGGGAGGGAGTGTGCGTAAAAGTCGGTCATCGCGGGGACAGCTCCTTCGATGCAACGTGGACTCGGACGGTTCGGGTTTCACTTTCTGACAAAATAAAAAAGCGTCAAGGGAGAAAATAACGCCCTATATTTGGAGAAAGGCACATTCCGCCGAGTGCAAGGAGAAATTTTTTTGAACCAGTGGCCGGAGAAGAAGGAAAAAGGGCGTCTCATCGAGGATCGACGCCGTCGGGAACAACCCGAAACTGTTTCGCCCGGCGATCGACGTCGTCGGGAACGACCTGAAACTGTTTCGCCGGGCTGTCGACGCGGTGGGCTTCGACGGCTCGGCGACCGTTGCTTCCTGGGAAGTCGGGGAGCTTACACCGCGGGCGTCGGCGCTGCCGGATCCGCGGGAACGGCCGGATCCGCGGGGACGGCGGGCTGGGACTTCGGGCGCAGGGCCGAAAGGGGCGCCAGGACGTAGGTGGCCTGCTCTTCGCGGCCCGGCTCGGAGAGCAGCAGGATGACGCTGCGGATGGCGGCCGACAGCGGCGATCGCACGGAGACGACCAGCTCGGGGCGGCCTTCCTGGAGCTGGCCGCGGGCATCCCGGGCGGCCACGAAGGCGGCCTCGGCGGCGCGGACCTGGGCCATGTACGGGGTCAGGCCGACGGCCGCGAGCAGGTCGGCCTTCGCCTCGAGGCGGTCGAGGAGCTCGACGAGCCGGGCAGACTCCAGGGCGTAGGGGCCGCCGAGGAAGTCCAGGCCGTCCCCGGTGAGGATCCGGTACAATTCGGTGGCCGCAGGTGCGGTGGCGGTGTGCAGGGCGGAGAGCATGTGCACTTCCAGGATGCGCACCAGCGCGCGCAGCTCATCGTCGCGACGCTGGTCCTTCTCGATGATTTCGGCGGTCGCGGGCTTGGTGTCGATGCCCCCGAACGCGGCCGTCACCGCGCGGGCGGTGGCCTCGAGGCGGTCGGCGCGGGCGAGCATCTCCGCGTCGCCGGGGTTGCGCTCGCGGATGCGTGCGGCCATGTTCAGGCAGGCGCCGGCAACGTCGAGCAGGTTGTGGTTGGACAAATTGAATTTATACATGGTGTCTCCTTCCGGTGCGGCCGGCTCCGGGCATCCGGAGGGCCTGAATTCTGGACGTTTATTCCTCCACAGTCCCGCGAGAATTCCCGGTTGAGCGGAGGAAAGATAATGTACGACAATCCGACGTTGGTTATCTATAGGATCCGGAGTTTGTTGTCAACAAAGATTTACACGTCCACGATGGCCGGAGCGCGGCTTCCCCGAGCCAGCCCGGGGCCACCCGAAGCGTCAAACCTCCGTGTCCGGGGAGTCCAGGATCTCCCCACCCCGCTGATGGCGTCCCGGGCGTTGACGCACAGGTTGGCCAGGATCTAGTCCAGCTGGGACGGAAGGAGGGAGGAGCGTCGCAGCCTGGTCGTCGTGAGTTGTCTCGCGTAAAGCGGACATGCAGCGCACCACTTCCGTTTTTGAAGGGGACCCGGAAGTCGAGGTGAGGCCACCCAGGAGCCGGAGCGGGGAAGTGATAGCGGTATGTGTGCAGACCGTCGGGACTGACCTGGTGTACCGGGAAGTCATACATGCGCACCGTCGTCTGGCCGACTGGACCATGGCCGGGGACGGTGAGCGTGCTGCCACTCGTCTTTAGTTCCGCGTGAGCGCCGGAATGATTCAACTCAACGAACGCGCCTGGTGCTTTGGCAACTCCGACCAATGATCTGTAACTGGTCGCGTCCGAGTATCCCCAACGACCGTCTGCGGTGCGCCTATCCGTGAGCCAGAGGTTCGTTCTCCAACCCGCCACGCCGGCCAGAGTCCCCTCGGCCTCCAGTTTCGGCACGGCCCAGCATCCGAGGATCTGACCATCGGTCTGAACCTCGCTCGTCTTCTGGCTCTTTGTCCGGCCTCCCGCGCTGCATCCCGCATGGAGCAGAACGAGAAGCAAATGCATCGCCAGCATTCTCTCCATTTTGAGAAATCGTGGGAGTTTTGCTGTGTGTTTCTGACTTTTTCCGAGCGCACTCTGAGCACCTGACTGAGCGCGGTGGTTCTCCTTGTTCTCCATATGGGCTCCTTTTCTGATTGATCAATAGTACATTTTGTATTCAGTTGCCAATTATTTTGGGGTACGCAGGAGTTTCGCATGAAGCTCTCCTTTTCGGGTCATAATATCCCTCGATAGCACCCTCCGCGCGCCCTACAGTTACATTATGCTACCGGTTCAGCGGAAGCCTATCGTGGCCTCGCCGAGGTTGGCCTTGGCGTCTTCACCGTCGCCGCCCTTGTCGGAATCGCACTGGCGTCCCGTCGACGGGACTGGTAGGCTGGCGCGGTCATGACGGAACGAACCGACCTGGAGCATTGCATCGAACGCTGGAACACGAAGTGGCAGGGCGGCTACACCAACACGCGGGAGGACTGGGACGAGCGCGCCGGGGACTGGGACGGCAAGCTGCGCGCCGACGGCGTCCGCGCCCGGCAGGGTGAGGAGCGCGTGGCCGCGGTGGCACAGTATCTGCGCGGGCGGGGCCTGCTGGGGCCCGACTGCGACGTCGCCGATCTGGGCTGCGGCCCCGGGCGCTTCGTCGCGGAGTTCGCCAGGACGGCCCGCAGCGCGCTGGGCATCGATCTTTCAGAGCGCATGGTCGACTTCGGGCGACGGTACGCGCAGGAGGCGGGGCGGACCAACGTGGAGTTCGTCGCCTGCGACTTCCAGACGGCCGACGTCGCCGCCCTGGGCTGGGAAGGGCGCTTCGACCTGGTCTTTGCGTCGATCACGCCCGCCATCGCCGGCATGACGGCGCTTGAAAACATGATGAAGATGAGCCGGGCGTTCTGCTGCAACATCTGCTTCGTGCACCAGCGCAACGACCTCGACGACCGGATCCTGCGGGAGTGCTTCGGGCGCGGTCCGCGGCGGGAGTTTGCCTCCCACTCCCACTGGTTCCATGAGCTGTTCAACCTGCTGTGGTGGCTGGGGTATCACCCCGAGACGTCCTACCACCGGCAGCCCCGGGAACTCCTGCTGCCCGCCGGACCGGAGCTGGCGGTTGAGCGCGCCCGCGTGCTCCTGCCCCCGGAGGAGCGCACGCCGGAGAACACGGCGCGGATCCACCGCTTCCTGCGCGAAAACGCCCGCGCCGACGGCTCCGTCATCGAGACCAGCGACTGCTGGTACGGCTGGACGCTGTGGGACGTCCGCCTGCGCACGGAGCGCCCGGCCCCCGGTCGCCTACCCTGGGAAAACATCAAAAGAAAGAAATGATCCAAGTCCCTGGTTCGCACTCTGCTTGGGTTTCAGCCGGGTTCATCGAACCTGATCACATGTTCGAAAAACCCTTGTGCAATGCGGGTTGATGAAGACAGGTTAGTTGAAGTTGGCAATTGTTGCCAGTGATTTTTTCTGTCTTTTTCAGAGGGAAGAAAGGGCCGCGGCAACGGTTGAAACGCCGTCCTGCAGGTGGGCCGGGAGAAGGTGGGCATAGATTTCCGTGGTCGCCACATGGATGAGTCGACGGCGGAAGTCAATGTCTCGCCATTGCAGACCGCACAACTCGTATGGATGGCTAGTTTCTCCGCTTGCGTCAGTTCAGCAGCCCCTCGAACGGGAACCATTGACCGGTGAAGTCCTCCCAAGGCTCCGAGCAACTGTCCGGATCCACGAGACAGCAATGATCGGGCCCCCCCGATTCGTAAACGACACTTTGGAACTCCCAACCTTCAATGAAACCAGACCCTCGGAGTAATATGCTGGCGGTCCATCCGCTGGGCATCACTTTGCCATAGCCGGCGTCCATTCCGTCGTTCAAACCATATTTATTAGCATAAAGACAAATGCTTCCACCGGCCGTCTTTTTCCTGCATTTGTTGTCCTGGTCTACAAAAGTAATTTGTGATGTTATATATTGACAGCCCTCCCTGCGACACACTTCCTCGTCGTGGATCGCTTCGCAGTACTCAGCCGTGAGAACTGGCTTTTGTTCCTTTTTTTCTTCTTCACAATTCGTGCAAAAGACCAAAGTGCAGATGAGGAGTAGTTTTTTCATTTTTCTTTTCTCCAATCAGGGAACGACCTCGGACTCGTAGTCCTTCACGCCGGCGTAGTAGCAAAACACGTGCGCGGTGGCGCCGGACGAGGTCACATGGGGCTTGAGGATGCTCACGAGGGCGCAACGACCCGGAAGATTCTCCTCGATGGACACCATGTGCCGGAGATCGTAGGTTGCGTCGTTCGTCGAGGAATAAAGGGTCGAGTTGGAATTACAGTATCCATAGGGATCCGGGTTGTACAATCTCACCCGCAGATAGAGGTCACTCACGTAGGTTTTCTGGCTCATGTCTTCAGGCTCGAACATGACGCATTTCAGAAAATCTGTGCCTGATGGCAGGGGCGTGGGCCATACGTAATAAGATATGGACGGTGAGCTGCTGTTGAAAGAATAAGACTGGTAGGAGAACGCCGTTGGGGTAAAGAAGTTGTTGTAGTAGTTGTCCAAAAGCCTGAGCTTCATGCGGCCGAATCCGGACTTCTCATCCACGCCGAGAGTTCTTCTGGAGAAAGGGGTCGGACTCCGGTCCGGATCCCACCGATCCCCCATCGCGAGCAGCAACGCCTGCATGGCGCCGGGGCTGTTGAATCCGGTGTTGCCTCGCGTGAGCTGCCAGTGTTTCAGTGCGATGGCGGCACCGGAGACGTGAGGCGACGCGGCGCTCGTGCCGGTAGCTCTGAGAGTTTGTTCAGGAGGGGGAGCATACACCCAGCCCACGGGCCAGGTGTCGACGCTGGGGTTGTCGTAATACAAGCCAGAAGGCCAAGTTTCGCTAGGAGTGATGTTTTGATTTCGTGAGCTCGTGGACAAGTACACGCGCTGCGGCGCGCTCAACGCAATGCCGGAATATACTCTAATTCGTGGATCCCCATTGACTCCAATCGTGAGGTCAAGTCCGCCAGTGGCAGTGTTTCCACCTCCTGTTGATAGGTGGTACTCATCAAGAAGGCACTCCTGATAATTGCTGTTGCAATCTCCCGTGGTGGTGAGCGTGGTTTCATCGTTCGCGTCCAAGCCCGCGATGGCCAGAACTTTGGGAGTGTCGCCGGGGGAATTCAGGCTGCATTCGGTATTGGGTTTCGTATCGAGGTTGTTTCCGGCGGCGGCGATCACGAGAACTCCGTTGTCATACAGGTTCTCGAGAGTATCCTCGGCCGCGTTGCTGCTCGCGATATTGCAATCGGCATACACCAAACTGTGAGAGCAATTCAATACGTCAATATTGTAAGCATTCAGCGTATTGTACGCACGCACATAGGGTGTGAAATCATCCGGGTCGTTGTCATCATGTGGCTTCGCGTTGACGTACCATAGATACGCGCCCGGGGCCATCCCCGTTGCGCCGTTCTCCCAGTCTTCACAGTGCTCGCCCATCTCGGTGGCGTCCCAGGTCGGGTCCCCCAGGTACAGACCGAACGCTTCGTTGTTCGTGTATCGAGCCGTCAGGATGGAACTGACCATGGTGCCGTGACTGCCGCTGGAACCTCTCTCCCCTGTAAACTGGTAGCGTTCCACCCAGTAATCAATGCCCCCAATCGCGACCAGAGCATCATCGGGGTAATTGTTGTTGGTGGGATACACACAAGGACTGACGGAGCAGTCCTTCTTGAAAATGAACCTTCCAGAGAACGCGGGAGACTCGTCTTCCAGCCAGGAGGACTCGACGACACCCGCGAGCAATCGGGAGTAGCCATGCCGCGTGCTGTTGGCGCGGTGACCGGTGTAACCCATGGCGTGAAAACGATCGATGTCCAGTCGTTCGGCCTGTCGGCCCTCGCCCAGGAGCCACAGGGACTGAGGATTCAGATCCGAGCCTTCAGTGCAGGCATCGGAGGTCTGTCTCATGGTCGGTTCGATGGCTGTGAAACCTGCATGCGAGAGCAGCAGGTCAACTTGGGAAAACGGGATCGAGAGCTTCACCCAGGCGATGCCCTCGAAGGTCTCGAGCACGCGCGCGCCCCAGCGCTCGAAATCCGGGGCCAGCGTCGCCAGTTTCTTTTCCACCAGGGTTGTGTGGGCGAGCTTCGCGGCCTGGATGCGTTCGGAGTTGGTCGTGACGGCCTGGGCGTCGAAGCGCTCCGGGGGCAGGGGCAGCGGGACGACCGGGTCAGGCAGTCCCGCGAGCTTGACCATGAGCAGCAACTCGTCCTCGGGGCGCAGGGACTCCACCTGCGGCCACAGCGCTTGATCCACGCGGGGCGGTCCCGGGGGGGTGAGCAGCTTCACCGCCGGGCTCGGGTTGCGTTGCCGCAGGATGCGGTACGTCGTCACCTCGTTCCCGTCGGCGTCGGCGTCGGTCATGAGCTGGGAATGATAGAGGTAAGGCTCGTCGAGATATTTCGCCGGGTTGGCGGCGCGCTCGTGGACCTCGGGCGTCAACTCGCCGCGCCGGACTGTGGACAGCACCTCCTGGCGTGGATTCACCGTGCGTTGCTCGAGGAAGATCTCCTCCAGATCCGCCGGGATCATCCGGCCGGCCTCTGATCCGTCATCGATGATCTCGTAATAGCCTGACGGCGCCAAGGGGTCGCCGGTCAGTAAAAAGGGGCTGCTATCGGACAAGGGGGGGGGCTTCATGGCACGCCATGGACTGGACCAGGATGAAAGTCATTGCCATTATTTGTTTCATCTGGAGGCGTCCTTTCTGCGTGAAGGGTAGGTGACACTGGAAAGACATCTTTCTGTTTATACTACGAGCGAGCGAAGATGCAAGTTGATTTTATGAGAACATCGCCATCCCCGCAGCCACTTCGTCGTCTGGCCCGAATTGTGACGGCGCCGGTCAGGTTCACCGAACCTGATCACCTCTGTCACTCAAGGGGATCCTTGCGGGGGGCGATGGCCTTGGGCGGATGGGTGCGGATCTCGATGGGCGGCTTCATCTCGGCGGGTGGCTTCATTTCTGTGGTGTTCATGGCGTCGTCGGCCGGCTTCTCGTCCATGGGCGGTGGCGGCGGCGGCGGTGGCGGCTCCTGCGGTTTGGGCACCTGCGGCGGCTCCACGCGGACCTCGATGGGCGGTGGCGGCGGCGGCGGTGGCGGTTTCACGTCCGGGGCGACCTTGGGCGGCTCGTCGCGCACCTCCACCGGCGGCATCGCCTCCATGGGCGGCGGCGGGGGTTGCATGATAGGCTCCACCGCCGGCGGCGTATCGCGCACCTCCACCGGCGGG
>PHAZ01000361.1:0-1451 GCA_002841825.1 Deltaproteobacteria bacterium HGW-Deltaproteobacteria-22
ATGGAGAGCGAACTGTTCGGCCACGCCAGGGGCGCCTTGACCGGCGCCAACCGCGACCACGACGGCAAGTTCCTCACCGCCCAGGGCGGGACGATCTTCCTCGACGAGATCTCCGAACTGGAGCTCTCCCTGCAGACCAAGCTCTTGCGCGTGATCCAGGAAAAGGAGGTCGAGCGCCTCGGCGACGCACGGCCACGGCCGGTGGATGTCCGGGTCATCGCCGCGACGAACCGGGACCTGCAGACCCTGGTCAGGGATGGCGCCTTCCGGGAGGATCTGTTCTTCCGGCTCAACGTGTTCGAGCTGCACCTGCTGCCCCTGCGGGAGCGCCGCGGGGACATTCAGGCCCTGTTCGAGCATTTCCTGAAGCTCCACGGCAACGGACGAACCTTCACCATCGGCGCGGACTTCTCTGCGCTGCTGCTGCGCGAGGCCTTCCCCGGCAACGTCCGGGAACTGGAGAACCTGGCCAAGCGCATCGGCATCATCGCCGACCGCGACCTCCTCGACGCGGCGACCTTTGAGCATGTGGTCTCCCGCAAGCCCAGGGATTCAGCCCGCACCGGACTGTTCACGCCGGGACCCGATGGAATCCACCTGCTGGATCTGGAGCGCGACGTGATCCTGTCGAGCCTGGAGTACAACCAGTGGAACGTCTCGAAGACGGCCGCGTACCTTCATGTGCCGCGCTATTTTCTGGCATACAGGATGGAAAAATATGGAATCCAGCGCCCCTGACGCGTCCGGGCCGTCCGGGCGCGCGACCATCGGCAGTTATTTCATCCCGCGGAGCCTGATCTTCTTCTGGGGCGCCGCGGTGCTGATCACGTCGCTGCACTATGCGACGCCCCACTCCATGCACTGGTTCCATGACATCCTGCGGCGGCTCTATTACCTCCCGCTGGTCTATTACGGATTCGTACACGGCAAGCTCGGCGCCCTCATCGGCGCTATCTTCGTGACCATCCTGTACTTTCCCCATGCGTTCATGGCCGGCATTCCCCGGGATCCGGCGCAATCCATCGAAAAGATCCTCGAGATCTGCACCTACTTCGGCGCCGCCGGCGTGGCCGGGGTCCTGGGCGACCGGGAGCGCGTTCATGTGCGGGCCCTGGAGGCCAACCTGCGTCTGCTGCGGGCCCTGCAGGACGAGCTGGTGCGCAAGGGGCGCCTCGAGGCCCTGGGCAACATGGTGTCGGGCCTGTCCCATGAGTTGAAGAACCCGCTACACGTGCTGCGCGGCACCGCCGAGGTCATCGCCGACCTGGTGCCCAAAGAGGGCAAGGAAGCCCGTCTGTGGGCCAATCACGTCTCCGAGATCGAGCGCATGGAGCGCATCACCGGGAAGTATCTCTCGTTCGCCAAGGACTCCGGCAAACCCGCCCAGACCCTGGAGGTGACCCCGACCCTCGAGAAGGTGACCGACCTGCTCCGGCTCCGCGCCGAAAAGG
>PHAZ01000361.1:1458-3017 GCA_002841825.1 Deltaproteobacteria bacterium HGW-Deltaproteobacteria-22
CGGCATCGTCATCGAGACCAGCCTGCCCGCCGAGCCCCTGCGGGTCCATGCCACCGACGAC
The DNA here is from genome assembly GCA_002841825.1 of Deltaproteobacteria bacterium HGW-Deltaproteobacteria-22. Taxonomy (GTDB): domain Bacteria; phylum Myxococcota_A; class Polyangia; order HGW-17; family HGW-17; genus HGW-17. Next base: position 1,520 of record PHAZ01000361.1, read on the forward strand.
GAGCTGGTCCAGGTGCTGATCAACATCGCCTTCAACGCCTGCGACCATCTGTCCCCGGGCGGGCGGATCCGCGTCTCGGCCGCCAGCCGGCTCGAGCACGGACGCCCCATGGCGGTGATCATCGTGGCCAACGACGGTCCGAAGATCCCGCCCTCGGACGTGGAAAAAATCTTCGACCCGTTCTACTCCACGCGGGAGAGCGGCTCGGGCCTGGGGCTGTTCATCTCCCAGAACATCATCCAGAACCTGGACGGCTTCATCCGGCTGCACCAGGACGACGAGGTCGCCTTCGAGATCCATCTGCCAGTGGCCTGAAACAGGCCTGGAACGTGGCCTGATCCTCAGCTTGCACCCCCGGCGGCGATTCTATACATTGCGATCCCATGAAAGTGACCTTCATCCGCCCCTGCATCGGTCGGCCTGAACCCGGCAAGTTTGAAAAAGGCGCCATCGAGCCCCTGACCCTGGCGGTGCTGGGCGCGCTGACGCCCTCCGACGTGGAAGTCGAGATGTTCGACGACCGCGTGGAGGCGGTGCCGCTGGATCGCCCCACGGACCTGGCCGCGATCACCACCGAGTCGTTCACCGTGGCCCGCGCGTACCAGCTCGCGGCCGAGTACCGGCGCCGCGGCGTCCCCGTGGTGCTCGGCGGCATGCACGCGAGCCTGCTGCCGGCCGAGGCGGCCCGTCACGCCGACGCTGTGGTCGTGGGCGACGCCGAGCCGGTCTGGGCGCAGGTCATCGCCGACGCCCGCCGCGGGAAGTTGAAAAAACGCTACAAGGGCGTCCCCGCGCCGCCTCAATCGGGGGTGTTTCCGCGCCGGGACCTGTTCGCGGGCAAGCGCTACCTGCCCGTCTCACTGGTGCAGTTCTCGCGTGGCTGTCCCCATGCCTGCACGTTCTGCGCGCCGGCGGTGTACTTCGACCGCCGGCAGGTGTTCCGGGCCATCGACGAGGTGGTGCGGGAGATCGCCGGGCAGAAACTGAAGACGATCCTGTTCGTCGACGACAACCTCACGGCAAATCGTTCGGCTGCGGCTGAACTGTTTCGTGAAATCACCCCGCTCAAGGTCCGCTGGGCCTCCCAGGGCGGTCTGGACATGGCCGAGGACCCCGTTTTCATGGATTTGATGATGAAGAGCGGCTGCGCCGGCCACCTGCTGGGCATCGAGAGCCTGGAGCCGGAGACGCTGGCCGCCATGGGCAAGGTCAAGAACCTGGGCGTGGACTACGCGCGCCGCTTCGAGGTGTTCCGCGACTTCGGCATGCAGCTCTGGGCCGCCTTCACCATCGGTCACGACACCGACACTGTGGAGTCCATCGCGCGCCTGTGCGACTGGGCCATCGAGCGCAGGTTCGCGTTTGCCGCGTTCAACATCCTGATGCCCTACCCCGCCACGCCGTTCTACAAACAGCTGGCGCGCCAGAAGCGCCACCTCTTCGACGGCCACTGGTGGGACCACCCCGACTACCGCTACAACCACGCCGCCTACGTCCC
>PHAZ01000091.1 GCA_002841825.1 Deltaproteobacteria bacterium HGW-Deltaproteobacteria-22
TAGGCCAGGGTGAAGGTGAAATCGGTCTCGACGCGAAGCCTGGCCGCCACGAGCACGATCTTTCCGGACGGGGCCGCCGGCGGGATCTCGATCTGGATCTCGGTGTCACTGACGTAGCGGGCGGGCAGCTGGACCTTGCCGATGAAGAACGCGCTGTCCTTCTTCAGTTGCGAGCCGCGAACGGTCAGGAACGTCCCCACGGGGCCCGACAGCGGGAAGATCGACGCGATGTTGCCCACCGGTGGTTTGAGTTGAAGCTTTCCGGGGACCTTCGCCCGGTTCATGAAGCATTCGATGGTGAACTCGCCCGCCTCGGCCTTGGCCGGGAGCGCGACGACGACGTAGGCGGCGGTGGCTTCGAGCACCTTGACGGGGGTCTTGCCCAGGAACACGGAGGGCTTGGTGCAGAGGTTCTTTCCGCGGATGGTGACCGAGCCCAGGTGCCAGGAGACGGCCGGCTCGAACTTCGAGGGCTCGGGTTTGGGATAGGCAGTCTCGTACAGGTGAGGGGTCTCCCAGAAGCGCTCGTACGCGAACACGCGGATCTTCCCCTTCGTCGCCACCGGGACGGTCGCGATCATGCGCCCGGCGCCCTCGACGCGGGTCGCCAGCGACATCTTGTCGATGAACACTTTGGCGTCGGGCGGGAAGAAGGCGCCCTCGAACACGATCTCGGTCCCCGGAGGGCCCGACAGGGGTGAGGCGGTCTTGATCGCCAGGGCAGGCGGGGTCAGGTCGAACGCGCCGGCCTCGATCTTCCAGTGCTTGCACATCAGCAGGAACTTGCCGGACTTGGCCGCCCGGGGGACCAGCATGGTGATCTCCTGGGTCGAGGTGACCGTGTCCACCGGGAAGGCGACGCCGCCGACCTCGACGCGGATGTCGGGGCAGAAGCCCTTGCCGCGCAGGGTGATCTTCTCACCGTTCCAGGCCTTGACGGGGGTGGTGCCGGCCAGCTCGGGCGGGATGGCGATGGTGAAGTGCACGGTGGAGGGGCGGATGCGGTTGTGGCTCTTGTAGTGGAACAGATCGCTGACGGCCTTGGCCGGGATGCGCACGCGCACCTGGGCCTCGGAGATCCATTTCACTTCGGTGATCGCCGCATTGCCCAGCCAGAACTGGTCCTTGGCGGTGAATCCCGAGCCGGTCAGTTCAACCCAGTCGCCCACGGCGCCGGCCTCGGGCACGGCCTTAATGATCGCGCCATAGGGCGGCTCGATGGCGAGGGGCCTGGGGGCGGCGAAGTCGCGGGCGTAGCATCGAACGCGGATCGGGCCGGTGACCACGCCGTCGGGGATCGTGGCCTCGATCGTGTCGGCGGTGCGCCTGGTGACCGTCAGCGGCTTGTCGCCCACCAGCAGCGCGGCGTCGGCGCAGAAGTTCCTGCCCCGCACAGTGATTTTGTCCTCGTGCCAGGCCTTCTCCGGCGTCACCGAGGAGACCGTGGGAAACGGCAGGACGCTGTACTTCACGGCGCTCTTGAGGCGCGCGCCGAAGCTGGTGCAGTAGAAGAAGTCCGAGGGGGTCCCCGGCGGCAGGAAGACCGAGACCTCCTTTTCGGAGATGAACTTCGCGTTGAGCCTGAGCTTGCCCAGGTAGAAATCGGTGTCGGCGGTGAAGAAGCGACCGTGGAGCCTGACCCAGATGTCGGCGGGGCCGGTGGCGGGGTCGCTCTTCTCGATGAACGTCACGTTCTTGATCGTGAAGACCGACGGCGCGCGCAGGCGGCGGCCGCCCTGCTCGATCTCGAACCAGGCGTCTTTGGCGTTCTCGGGCACGGCCACCGTGATGACCGTGGGGGCGATGCTCAGCGGCTTGATCTCCGTGTTGTCGTAATAGACCTTCACGGACTTGGCGTCGAAGTTCTTGCCCAGGAGCTGGACCTTGGCGCCCCAGGGTCCCTCGCCCGGCTTCATCGCGGAGAAGTCGAAAACGGCGGACTGGGTGAAAAGCAGACTGCAAAAAATAACGAGAGTCGACCACATGGTGCACGTACTCCTTATGCCGGCGAACCTACGACAGAAAGGCCCCGTAATTCAATAAGTTTATGTTTTGTGCGAGGAGGGGGGCTCGAACCCCCACACCGAAGTACTGGAACCTAAATCCAGCGCGTCTGCCAATTCCGCCATCCTCGCGCCGCGATTTTCTACCACCGGAAGGGCCACCTGACAAGGGGCGAAGCGTCCATGATCACGGGGGGCAGGAACTTTTGCCCATCAAAAAAGTCTGCAACACTTTCGATCACCAGCCGATAATGGTGATGGACGGTTACCCGGACAGGGCCGTGGCACCGGAGTGGTGAAATTCTTCTGTCTATTTCTTCTGTCTTGACAGTCGTAGGTTTCAATGGAATGGTTTTTTCCGACGAACAAGCGCGCGTGAAACTGTCGCAGATCACGCTCGTTCAAGGATCTTTCAAAGGTGATTTGCCATGTCTTGGCTCGATAGTGTCCTCGCAACCCCGGTAATTGGCCTGCAGTTGAGTCCCTCTTTTAGTTCGGCTCTTTCCTACCCGTCTCATCTGTCAGGCTTTCTGGATAACCTGATCAAATCAGAACAAACCGTCAATTTTGGGTTGGTGCAGCCTGCCGGAATTCAAGTCACCCTGGTGAATACAGGTTACGTCTTAAAATTCGATATTAACAACGCGGTGGCCGATTTCCAATATCAGTTGAAAGGGGAACAGACCCCCGGAGAACTGCCAGCGTTTGGAAGTGTCGATCTGGTCGCCTACTCTGCCATCGCAGAAAAGCAGATCTCCTTGCTTTCTCAAGCAATTATTGCACTTGCGGAGCAAGGGAGCCCTTTGAAATGCAACCGTTTCGGTCTGGTGGCTCGTGTAACCCTGGCAAGTGATTCCTTGCCACCTGGCGTGGATGCTCTGAAATCGCAACTGGCAGGGTCCTGGAATCACCCTTTGCTCAAGCTTGATTCGACCGCTACGATTCGTCTGGCTGAAAATGATCATTGGACTGAGTTGTGCCATCATAAGATGACCTATGAAAATTCTGTTCAGGCCAAGCAAATTAGGCTGAATCTGGATTGGCAGCGCATGTTTAAAATGCCAATTGAACTTACGAGCGCTGAGACCGAAGAGTTCCTCCAAATTCATTTGACCGCAGGCCTTAAATACTTCGAACGCGTGGCTGATGGGGGCTACGATGAGTGAGAATATGGGGAAGGTATTATTTTCTGCGGTGATGGCCAGCGTTTCACCAACGATTGATGCACAGCAAATTCGCCTTGACAATGGGACCGAGGTGGCGCCCATTTCTGGCAGTTTTTTTGACGATGCGACGCCCGTCGCCACGGCGTCCAATGCTATCCGGGTCTTGAAGAGCGGCGACCTCCGTTTTGACCGTGTTGAACTTGGAAGAACCTCTGACGAGAGCGAGGTCTTTCCACCTGTCTCAGGGCTCTTTTCCAATCATCTGATTCCACCAAAATCGGCCCAGGAGGTGGAAGCCCTGTATTCAGAGCACTCCGAATTGGTGGTGCGCAGTTTTGAAGAGGGTCTTTCACCCCAGGAGAAAAGACGCTTCGGTCTCGTCCGCTGGCATCTGCATCAGATCCAAAGCGCCAGGCAGGGGACACAGTTGGCTCAACTTGAACAGCGGGCCCAGGAATACACCGATTTCGCCGCCCAGATCGCCCAACTCAAAGCCGAAATTTTCGACAAACTGCCCAAGCGTAAACACAGATAATTTCGGAGGATTGTTCTCCCTATGCCATCGCAACCACCGATTCGCAGAAGCAATCCGCCCCAGAAGTCTAACTACACGCAATACAAGGAAGAATTGCGAAGCGATTTCTTCAACTCATGCGCATACTGCGGCATCATGGAGAGTGAATCGGCCGGAGTTGGATTCAGCATTGACCATTACATTCCAAAGGAAACTCCGGAAGGCAAGCCACTTGAAAACACGTACCTAAATCTCCTCTTATCCTGTGGTGATTGCAATTCCCATAAAGGGAAGTATCTTGCGAGTACAACTCAAAAAAATCTTGGGCTGGTTATTATCAGACCCGATGAAATGGCTCCGTCCGACCATCTGATGCTTGATGAAACCGATCCTTGTGGGCTTGCTTCAAAAACCAAAACGGGTGAGTTCAACATCGCGAAACTCGAACTGAACCGGCCGGGGCTAAAGAAAATCCGGGCCATTCGACACCGATGCTTCCAAGCGAATGAAATCATCGAGCAGGGTATCAAGGCGCTGAGTAGTGTCGCACTTGACAATGTAGAACCTGCACAAAGAGCACGGTTGCTCAAAATCAGGCATGACATTCTTAAGATAAGATCTGGGTTTGATGGAGACATCGACAAGTTGATTTCGGACTATGCTCGTTCTCCTCTGCGACTCCCTGATCCTGAGAAGAAGGAGCGTACGAAGGCAAGAATGAAATTATTAAAAGAACTTGGAGATGACGGGGCAGGGTGATGGGGCGCCGGGTCCAACGGTCCTTGATCTCGTTCCAGCTCAGCGGCATACGTCACCGGATCCCGGCAGGTGAAAAAATGGTGCCTGTGTGAAAGTACAGGAGTTCCGGGGCGGGTGCAACCCCCAATGTGCGGACGCCCGAGTGACTGACGACATCAACCGGGAGGGCGCTCAGGTCCGGGACGCATGGTCACCACGCCGAAAGTTTGAGCGCGAGCAGGGTGTCGAAGGCTGCCAGATCTGCTGGTGTGCGTATCACGGCGGTGGCTCCGCGGATCTTTTTGCCCGCCGAGGCCGCGAAGGCGGGTTTCGGGGGTCGTGTCGGCATCAGCGTTCCTCCTGGTGCGCAGGCGAAACCACGACAGGCGGCCCCGGCGGTTCCCCTATGTCCACCGAGAACACGAAGCCCACCATGGGCCCCAGGGTCAGTGGGTGCCGGGTCACGGGCTGGTAGACGCTGAAAATGAGGTGGCACGCCCGGGCCAGGCGGAGCTCGGCGCCCACGCCGAAGGCCACGTTCAGATCGTAGTCCAGCGGGTTGTACTCGGTGGCGAACGGATTCTCGGTATCCACGTAGATGATGTCATTGAAACTGGGCATCATCCGCAGGTCCAGGCCTGCGAAGAGGGTGAAGTCATCGGTGAACTTCCACGACGGGAGGAGAGTCAGCGCCAGGCCCAGCCCCGCGTTCCAGTCCGTGCCTCTCTGGTGACAATCCAGGAAACCGTCGGCCGCCGTGCACCAGGACGCCACGTACTCCGCGTTGGGCATCCACAGCCAGAGGGCCTCGACGGAGACGGCCAACCACATCCGACCGTATTGGCGCGAGGCGTAGGCGAAGTCCACCCCCAGCGCCCAGGGGGCCTGATCCCCTGACGGACCTGAGGGCGCCCGGTCGGCGCCGGCCCGAGTCCACCGCGAGGACCCCATCTCGAAGAGCAGGCCCAGGTCCGAGGTGTCCCCGGTCTTCACACGCAGACCTCCGCCGCCCACGTACCCGGATAGCCGGTTGGCGGTGGTGTTGTCCTCTCCGGTGGGGGAGGAGCCCATCCATGTCAGGGCGGAACTGTTGTGATAGACCCGGGCGCTCCCCTCGGAGATGGGCTGCCCGGAGCGGGTCGGCGCACGGGGGTGCATGATGATCCCGGACTGCCGGACGTATAGGCTGGAGCTGCCGCAGGACACCCCCGCCATGAGGAAGGAAAGGATGAACTTTAGGAGAATTGGGCGGGTTGGACTGCTGGCGGTGGCGTGCGGCTGGACGAAATAGCGCATTTCCTGGACCGTGCCCTGGAAGAGGGTGCAAAATAATTTCTACCGCTGTTTCCATGGATTACAAGCATAAAAACAGCATTAAGCTTTAAGCTCCAGGTCTATATCCAACTACGCTTAAAAACGCCTATTGTTGACGATTACCCGTGGTGAGACTCCCGGCAAATCGGGTGAAGTCGGACGCCAATCGGGTGAGCCGCTGGAAAAACGGGTGAAGATGTCTGCAAATCGGGTGAAGCCGTCTGTAAATCGGGTGAGCCCGGAAATTGATCGGGTGAAGCCGCCGGTAAATCGGGTGAAGTCGTCCACAAATCGGGTGAGCCCGGAAACGATCGGGTGAGCCCGGAAACCGATCAGGTGAAGCCGCCGGCAAATCGGGTGAGGCCGTCGGCAAATCGGGTGAGGCCGCCGAAAAATCAGGAAAAGCCGTCCGCCAATCGGGTGAGACCATAGACTAATCGGGTGAGGTCACCGGCGGCCAGGGTGTGGCCGTCGCACCGGGGGTGCGTAAGCCGATGGTTCGGGGGAGGGCGTCGGGCGTCATCATCGACGGCCCGGTCGCCCGGGGGAAGCGGCTACTGCGCGGGGGTGGGATCCACGGCGGGGTCGTTCGCACGGGTGCGCCCGTGGCGCAGGTGCGTGAAGCGGAAGTTGGCCAGCGGGCGGTCGATCAGGCCCGCGCGGATCGCGGCGCGACCGGCCTCGTACAGATCGCGCATGCGGATGTAGAGTTCGCCGTCGCGCTCGTCGAGCTCGGCCGTGTCGACCACGGGCAGCTGCTTGGCGTCCTTGGCGGTGGAGAAGATCCCGGCCAGGCTCTGCCGAAGGGCCGGCGCCTCGTCGAGGCGGGCCTGGGCGGGGATGGCCGGAGAGAGCCCGGCCATTTTGTCCTTCAGGATCCCGGCCAGCGCGTCGATGGCGGTCCCGAGGTCCAGATCCTCCACGGGCATTGCGGCGTTGAGGCGTGTGGCGCAGTCGGCGTCGGTGCGGGCCGGGATCGAGAGCGTGGCCACGACCTTCTGCACCCAGACCCAGCCGTCGTGAATCAGGGCATCGCGCTCGGCCAGGGTGAGGGTCTTCTGGGCGACGCCGTCGGCGCGCCCGCCCATGAGCGCTTGGTGGGCGTCGGCCTCGGCCTCGAAGGAGCCCAGTTCGTCGGGTCCGTGACCGAACTCGGTCAACTGGGCGAGAAAGAGGCGCCACAGGAGCAGGGCGTCCTGGACCTGGGCCGCGATGGCCCTGGAACTGTAGCGTTTGCCGAGGAGGCGCTTCTCGAGGGCGGTGTAGGTTCTGCGGATCTTCAAGGTTTTGTCTCCTTAGCTGCAGGCCGGCTGGCGCGGCCGCCGTATGGGTTCGCGGTCACCGGTGTTGGTGCCGCGCGTCGATTTCGAGAGCCCGCCGCATGGGATGCATTCTGTGATGGGGTCGGTGTTTGGCCGGCTTGATATCCGATCGACAATGCCGAAGTCAAGACTATTTTTCAGGTTTTTTTTAAGGCGTTTTCGAGATCTGTTTGACCTCGGCGAAGAAACCGGGTTGACACGAATTGAAAGCGTGGTAGGAAAAACTACCCCATGGGGTAAGGAGGCGACGTGATGCGAATTTTCCTTTCTCTGATCCTTCTGAGCATGCTCTTTGGCCTCGCCGCCTGCGACACGGCGGATACCGAACGGGACACCCCCCTCAAGGAAGTGCCGCCGCCCGTCTCCCAGGCGGCCTGGGTGACCGCGGCAGAGGGCGGCAGCGTCACCCTTGACGACGGCGCGCGGGTGGACGTCCCGGCCGGCGCGCTCACCACCGACGCCACCGTGATCCTGGAGCGGGTGACCTGCGACGGGTATCTGCGGCATCCGGACTTCGCGGGCTGCCTCTACGAGGTCCGGACCGAGGGTGGCGCCATGCTGACCGGACGCTACACGCTCACGCTGCCGGGCCCCGCTGGGGAGTTGGCTGGGGACGGCGCGGAGGCCCAGGGGGGCAGCTGCGTCCTCGGGGACGGGGCCGAGGGCTGGCGCTGTCAGGGTGACTCGGCTGCGACCGACGGCGGACGGGTTACGGCGACGGCCTCGCGCTTCGGTGCGTTCTCGCACCAGCGGCCGCTGCTGGGCGGGGGGCGCGCGCCCACCCTGGTCGGGGACCTGCCCTTCTCCGCCTGCGAGGGCGACCTGCTCGGCGAATGGGAGCTCGTGTTCGTCGTGTCCGCTTACGACATGTTCGACCTCGAGACCTGGAGCGCGGGCCTGGAATTCGATGGCTGTGAGCCATTTCATTTTCTCGAGGTCTTCACCGTGGAACACCACGAGCGCATCATCGTTTCAGAGTCCCTGCAACCCGGTATGAAGTATGACTTCGAATATCATCACGACGACGACATCCATCGTTTTCGCTACATCATGCCGGCCTGTCTGACGATGCACGAGCTGACCTGCGAATGGGGCTGCGAGATGACGGACGGAGTCTGCCGGTGTGTCCATCAGGTCCTGCAATCGAACGGCTCCGGGGGAGATTACCTCATCGAGGACGTCGAAGGGGGGCTGCACCGCGGCAGCCTGGCGACCCCGACGCTTCAGACGTGCGTCCTGGGGGACACCCTCGCATGGTTCGACGAGACACCGGCCGGTCCCGTGCTGAAGGTTTTCCGGCGGAAGTGAGGAACCCCACCACGTCGCACCGCCTGTTTCCGATGGTCCTCGCGCTCCGGGTCGCCTGTGAGGAATCCACGATGTCACCGACTGGAACGAACAGTGGAGAACCGCCACCTCAACGCGCTTCTGCCGAGCCTGGAGGCAGCAGGTCAATCCTGCTTGTGATAAATCATCTCGGGGCAATCCAGGGTCCATTGCCAGGAGGAAAGCCGGAATGAATGATCATCCATCAGGGAAATCAAAAAAGGTTTCTTCTTTCCGTTTACCTTCAGGAAAATGATTCTTCTGCTAGTCGCTGTGTCCATGTTTGGATTGGGAAAAGTCAGCACGTGTGGAATCTTGAAAGGAAATTCAAGCTTCACGGGTTCCGAACCATCGTTCATGCTTCTCTCCGTGCTGAGTTCCCATTTTCCGGTAAGCATTTCAAAATTGATGATGTCTCTTTTCAGTGATTCGAGCAAGCGCGGATTGACGGTATCCTGATTGTAATTGCCAGGACTTCGACCAAATTTTTCGACACGCTCAAGACAATCGCCCTCTTTCCATTTTTCAGTTACGAAAAGGCTCGAGTCATGTAGTTGAAATTGATAAGAATCAGAAAAGCCATCGAGAAATAATTCGTTGGCTTTGCGTTTGTATTTATAACTGAATAAATATTCGTATGGATACCTGTAGAAAGAAAGAGTGCTATCGTCTGCCTCAATCGTGTTGAACTTTTCACCGGGTATGGGAGCTTCTGAAACGCCTTCCGGATTCTCTTTGGCACAGTCTCTTGATTTCAGATTCCAGATGCCTTGGATGTCTTCCGGAGTTTGCCTGGCCCGGGAGGTGTTTTCTGTCGGCCTTTCTCCATGGCAGGAGAGAAGAATGGCGGATAATCCGAGGAACAGCAAATACTTCTGGCTCATGGAGGTACAGGAAGTTTCATCCACGTTCTGGTCTCCGGTGGGTACTATCCCCGAGGGGTTGGCGGAAGTCAAGGTGCGGTGATTTTGTGTCAAGAACCGCGGCTTGACTTCCGGAGGGTCCGTCCGGAACCTGACCGGCGTCCCCTGCATGCTCTCTTCATCTCTCAGAATGCGGTTGCCCTGGGGTTTCACACTCCCCATTTGACCCGGGGCGGCGTTTGTACTACCAACTGGATCATGCAATCGATCTCGCTGTACGAACTTGCCAACATCACCGACGGCCAACTGCTGGGGGCCGGAAACGTCTTCACCATCGGCTCGGTCTCCACGGACAGCCGTCGGATGCGCGCCCATGCGCTGTTCGTGGCCCTGCCCGGCGAGCACCACGACGGCCACGAGTTCGTGGACCAGGCCTTCGCCGGCGGCGCGGTGGCGGCGCTGGTTTCGAAGAAATGGCACGCCACGCAGCCCACCGGGGCGCTGAACCGCACCTTCGTGGTGGTCGAGGATCCGCTGCGGGCGCTGCAGGATCTGGGGCGCTGGTGGCGGCAGCGCTACCCCGGGCTGGTCGTGGCGGTGACCGGCTCCAACGGCAAGACCATCGTCAAGGACGCCCTCGTGGAGTTGATGTCCGCGGTGATGCCGTGCGCCGGATCGCTGGGCTCGTACAACAGCCAGATGGGCGTGCCCCTGGCGTTGCTGCAGATGCCCCAGGACGCACAGATCTGGGTCAGCGAGGCCGGCGTGTCGCACACCGGTGAGATGGGCCAGCTGCAGCGCATGCTGCTGCCCAACTTCGGAATCCTGACCAACATCGGCCTGGCGCACATCGCGGGCTTCGGAAGCCGCGAAGCCATCGCCCGGGAGAAGATGCGCCTCTTCTCGGAGATCCCCGAGGCCGGCTGGGTGCTGGTGCCCCGCAACGAGCCGCTGCTGACGCCGTTTCTGGGGGCGCTGCGCTGCCGGGTGATCGAGTTCGGCGGCGACTCCGATCAGATCCCGTACTTCTCCGAGATGCACCCGTCCCCGGGCGGCCTCTCGGTGCGTGCGTGCTTCCCCGACGGGACGACGTATCCGGTGTTGCTGCCCACGCCCAGCCGCGAGCTGGCCATGGACCTCGAGGCCGCCGCGGCCGCCGCCTACCTGCTGGGCGTCCCTCCAGCGGAGATCGCGCGTCGCATCGGCGGCATCGGGCTGGGGCAGACGCGCATGGAGATCTGGCACTCGCCCTTCGGCACCACGCTGATCAACGACGCATGCTCGGCCGACCCGATCTCGGTCGAGGCGGCGCTGCGCACCCTCAACGGCGTCAGTCAGGCGCTGGGCAAGAAGGTCTTCGTCTTCGGCGGCATGCGCGAGCTCGGCGAGCGCGGCCCCGAGGAGCACGCGCACATCGGCGAGCTGGCGGCCATGCACGGCGTGGACCTGCTCGTGCTGCCCGAGGATCCGCTGCTGGACGTCACGGCAGCGTCCTACCTGTCCCACGCCCTGAACCCGGAGGTCGTGCGCTATGCCCGGTCGCGGGAGTTGACGGCCCGGCTGCAGCACCGCGTGGAGAGCGGGGACACGATCCTGTTCAAGGGGCCGCGGGGCGCGGACATCGCCGGGATCGCCCACATGGTGTTCGAGGCCATCGCGCCCAACCGGCTCATCGTCGACCTCGGGGCCATCGCCGAAAACATCCGCATCTTCCGGCGGCTGGTGGGACCCACCAGGCAGATCCTGGCCATGATCAAGGCCCTGGGGTACGGGAGCGACATGCCGCGGCTGTCGCTGGAGCTCGAGAAGATGGGCGTCGACGTCCTCGGCGTCTCGACGCCCGACGAGGGTGCCGCGCTGCGACGCATGGGGGCCCGGCTGCCGATCCTGGTCATGATCGGCGCTCCCGAGGAGGCCGGCAAGCTCGTGCGCTACCGCCTCACGCCCGTGATCGCCAGCGAGAGCCTCATCGAGCCGCTGTCGGTCGAGGCGCAGACCTGGGGCCGCACGCTGGACGTGCACCTGAAGGTCGACACCGGCATGGGTCGCATGGGCATCCAGCCTTCGAGGCTGCCTGCGGTCATCGCGCGGGTGCTCAACACGCCGGGCCTGCGCGTCACCGGCCTGATGACCCATTTCGGCTGCGCCGATGACCCCGCAGAGGATGACTTCACCAGGCTGCAGATGGGCCGCTTCTCCGAGGCCATGAAGACCCTCGCGGCCTTCGGCGTGACCGACTTCACCGCCCACGCGGCCGCCACCTCCGCGGCGGTCCGGTTCCCGGACGCCCACCACGACATGGTGCGCATCGGCCTTGGCCTGTACGGACTGTATCCCTCCGAGGCGGTGCGGCAGCTGGAGTTGAGAATGGCGGTGTCGCTGGTCTCCCGCATCATGGAGGTTCGGGAGGTGGAGGCGGGCACCCGCATCGGCTATGGCGGCACGTACGTGGTGCCCGAGGGCGGCGCCCGCATCGGCCTGGTGCCCATGGGGTACCACGACGGCGTGCCCTGGACCCTTTCCAACCGCGGCCGTCTGTGGGTCGCCGGGAAGCCCGTCCCCATCGTGGGCCGCGTTTCGATGGACAGCCTGATGCTGGACATCACGGACCTGCCCGAGGCCGAGCGGGGTTCGGACGTGCTCGTGTTCGGTTCCCACGAGGGCATGAACGTGCGGCCCGAGGAGGTCGCCGAGGTCACCGGCACCATTGTATATGAATTGCTGACGCGCATCGGACCCCGGGTGCAGCGCATCTTCCGCGGCTCCTGAAGTACAGAGGTGTCTTTCCTCTTGGTCCCCTGGTAGAGGCGACCGGAAACCGGTCGCTTCAACCAGGGGCTTCATTTCCCTAACGCCGCCATGCGGCGGCGTAGGGAAGGCCGTCGCGGGCGGGAGTACAGTGCCCATTCGCTCCGATCCTCTCCGTTTCCCCTTCCGTCTTCTCCGCAGTCTCATCCCTGAGGTTGACTTTTCCGTCCATTGATTGTATTGCGGATCCCATTGTAGATGTTTTCGGAGGTGTTCGTGTGAAAACCCAGTTTCTGATTGCCTTGATTATTTTGCTGCTGACCTCCTGCGCCAAGGAAAAGACCCAGGACGCGCCTCCTCCTCCTCCTCCCCCGGTGAAACCGGTCGAGCCTCCTCCGGTCAAGCCGGTGGCCGTCGACTACAAGAAGCCATGCGCCGCCCTGGCGGCCAAGGTCGCGCAGTGCAAGAAGGAGATCATCCAGCAGGACATGGTCATCAAACCCGACGTGATGATCGCCCAATGCGAGAAGACCCTCACGGCTGAGGCCGAGAAGTCCGACGCCGCGCTGAAGCTCATGGACCTGCTTCAGGAGAAGGCCGACCCCGCTTCGTGCAAGGGCGCGGTCGCCGGCGACTGCAACGCCTTCATCAGTTGCCTGGTCACCCTGCGGCGCAACGCCGTTTGCAGCCCCTCCCGCACGGCGCTGATCCGCGTGACGCAGCAGGAGATCCTGCTCAACGGCAAGACCGTCGTGTTCGTGGCCAAGGATCAGATCGCCGGCCAGGCCGAGGGCGTCAGCACGGTGGCGACGCTGGCCGAGCGCATCGCGGAACTGAAGAAGGGCTGGACCGGGAAAACCCCGCTGAAGAACACCTGCATCAACGCCGATCCCGACGTCCCGTGGAAGGTCGTGAACATGGTCATCGGCACCGCGCGGGAGTCGGGCCTGGTTCACCTGGCGCTGGTGTCCCAGCAGTTGACCACCGACAAGGTCGGCAACCTCCTGGAGACGGCCGCCCTGCCCGAGGCCTGGACCCTGACCGACGACCTGCTGGCGTGGGACATTCCGCTGCAGCCCGAGGGCGTGGGCACGCCGCCGGACCCGGTGACCGTCGAGGTCACCCCCGTGGGCTACAACGTGACCGTTGGCCCGAAGTCCCTGTGCGCGCCCTACGCCCAGCGCAAGCTGCCGTGCATCCCGCTGGCCACCCTCGAGGGCAAGACCATGCACAACCCCGTGGCGCTTCGTCAGTTCCTGTACGAGCGGCACGTGCGGCCCGCCTGGCAGGCCCAGAAGGTCAAGCCCGGCGACGCGCTGCCCCCGGTCGGCGAGGTGTACCTCAAGGTCGCCGACCCCCTGCTGCCGTATCACGTGATCACCGCCACCATCGACGGCCTGCGCAAGCTGCCCAACTCCGCCCAGAAGGACTGGCAGCTGGCCGACGCAGCCTGCCGCCTGGCCGGCGACTGGCTCACCGACGGACAGGTCACCCAGATGGACGGCAACTGCTTCTATCCGGTGACGTTCGCGGCAGGCCCCGCCCCCGTCGAGCCGATGGTGGCCGTGACCCCGAACGTGCCGCCGGAGCCGCGGGTGAACCCCGGCATGACCGGTCCCGTGGAGGTGTCGATGAACCCCTCGGTGATGGTGGAGCCGCCCGCGATGATGGGCCATCGTCGCCTGCTTCCAGCGCGCCGGCGCCGCCGGCTTCGCCCGCGAGGGCTCGGTCGTGATCACCATGGAGATCCGCCAGGGCAAGGCCCGCGTGCTGAACATGGGCGGCACCCTGGCCGCGGTCTCCTCGTTCATCCAGTGCACCCGCGACGGCCTGCACGGGAAGGACGTGGGTTCGTCCGAGGACGCCAAGTCCTACACCCAGCGCTGGACGTTCACCCTGCAGTTGAAGGGCTCCGCCTCCGAGTAGGGGCGCCAAATCCATGAAGCTCACCACCGATCGTCCCCTCACCCTGTTTGATCTGGTCATGGAAAAACTGAAACCGGGCTCGAAGAACCGGGGAAAGCAGATCGTCCAATACAGTTTGATCGAGCTCAACGGGACGGCCACCAACGACCCGCGTACCCTGGTGAACCCCGGCGACGTGGTGACCCTGGAGCGCAACCAGACCCCCGTGCGGAAGATCAAGCCGCCGTTCCCGATTCTGTTCGAGGACGAACACCTGCTCGTGGCCGAGAAGCCCCCCGGCATCCTGACCCACGGCGTGGGCGAATCCAACTGGAAGTCGTTCTTCGGGATGCTGGCCGCCTACATCAACGAGATGACCAAGGAGCGCGAGCACCTCTTCATCGTGCACCGGCTCGACAAGGAGGTCACGGGGCTGCTGATCTTCGCCAAGAGCCTGGAGATCCAGGAATACTTCAAGACCCACTGGAAGACGGTGGAGAAGCTCTACTGCGCCCTGGTCGAGCATGCGCCGCCCCAGCCCGAGGGCACCCTGGAGAGCTGGCTCCACGAGCACCCCAAGAGCCTGAAGGTCTCGTCGGGCCCCCAGCGCCCCTTCGCGAAGTTCGCCGTCACCCACTATCGCACCCTCTCGCAGGAGGGGGAATACACCCTGCTCGAGATCAAGCTCGACACCGGCCGCAAGAACCAGATCCGGGTCCAGTTGTCCGACATGGGCTGCCCCATCGTGGGCGACTTCCGCTACGGCGCCGACGACACGGTGAAGCGCCAGATCCGGCTCTGTGCCTACTCCCTGACGT